>JAFUMY010000133.1 GCA_017482415.1 Clostridia bacterium | reverse complement strand
TGTGCCAACCCCAAGGGTCGGGATTATCGTCAAAAACAATCGGGGTAAAGGCGTTACCCTTCAAATATTCATTACCCCCTACCATGTACGAGTTCAACGCGCCATTTTCCGTTTCAAATACCGCTTTCACGCCGTTATTGTTCACAAAATCCGTTTGCAGGCTTCTATCCAAATATTTTCTTGCTCCTTTACGAACTTCGACGTCAAAACGCGTAATCGACAAAGGATTCAACTCCGATTTTATCGCAAGACGTTTGCTTCTATCCATATTGATACAAGAAGATTCCTTTACGATTTGGAACGGCACTTCTTTTCCGTCTTTTTTCACTGTGAACTCATAGCCCTCCGTTTCGGAAACAATCGGGTCTAACAAGAAAAAGTCACCATTAAAAATTTGTTCTTCCGCATAGGGATTAGGATTATATACGAAAATGGGATAATCGCCAGGCTTCGCCTTTGCATAATCTGCGCAAAGCGCCATAAACGCTTTCGTGAACTCTTTATCGAGAAGCTCTAATGCGTATTCCGCCTTTTGCAAGCTGCTCTTTTCCCCTTCGATGATGCAAGTACCCGATAAAACGTCGTGGAACTGTATCGCCGCCATTTTCTTTTGCGCGTCCGCGAATACTTCAAAGTTGTATTTATAAAGTCCTAATTGGTCCGCATAGGCGCAAATTTTTTCCGCAAATAAAAGCTTATTTTCAAGCTCTGCATATTTTCTCTTTAAGCGAGCAATCGAGGAATAGCATTTGATAAAACAAGGCTGTAACGCTGCATCAAAATCCGCTTCGGGCGTTGTTTTGCCGAAGAATGCTTCAGGCGTGCTGTGGAATACAGAAACCCCGTTTCTTTTTTGCTCTTCAACAAAGCCTTTGATATCCGTCAAATCCTTTCTTGACGCACCGCCGCCGTGGTTGCCTACGCCCCACAGCGCAAATGCGATTTCTTCCTTTTCCCAAGGCTGCATTTTTCGTTTGATTGCGTTGACGGCATTGCCAAGCTCCGAACAATAAATAGTCGCGTCTTGGAAACGAGCCGCTTTTACCTTGCTGCCGTCAAACCCTATCCAGTTAAATACCATCCTCGGCAATTCGAAAATCCAGTTCATAGGACGGCAGAAGATATACCCTTCATAACCGCACTTGTTTAAGATTTGAACAAGACCTTGCGTATGCCCAAAAGAGTCGAAGTTGACCGCCACCGTAGGTCTTGCGCCAAATTTTTCTTTGAAATAGGTCAAACCGCTTTCGATTTGGCGAACAAAGCCTTCGCCGCTTGGAATATTACAGTCGGGCTGTACGTACCAACCGCCCATAATATGCCACTTGCCCGCTTTTACAAGCTCTTGAATGCGCTTAAATAATTTCGGGTCATACTCCTCGATATATTCATACAAAAGCGCTTCATTGTGACAAAATATGTAATCGTATTCATCCGCAAGCTCACACGCAGAATAGAAAGTCGCCAATGCCGCGGTTGCGCCCTCATTCCAATTCCATTGCCAAACGGGATCCAAATGTGCATTACAAATCAAATGCAGTTCCTTCATGGTTGTTTCGTCCTTATTTTTGATTATCTTTATTTTATAAAATTTTTCTAAATTTGTCAAATAAATCTTTACTTTTCTGTCACATTTACTGTCAAAATTGCGATTGCGTTTTTATTTTCATAGGTTGCGCGAATTAAAATCGTCGTATTCCCCCGCTTTATCACCAAATACTTTATCCCCTTCAATATGAACGTTACCCGTTTGCGAGATTTCATATTCTATCTGCGCATTTACGAAAAAATAATATACTAATCTTTTCATTATTCCCCACCCCCCTTAATAGAGAAGATCGCCAAAGTCAGAACTATCGTATAATGCGCATGGTTGGGCGTTAAAACAAATACCACGTCCACTTCTTTGTCTGCAAGCAATACTCCGAAATGATCTCAGAATCAGCATAAAACAAAATACAAAAATATAGCAAAAGCGAACAGCTTTCGCCATTCGCCTTTGCTTTTTGCCGATACCCGCCTGCCAAAAAGTGTCCCTATGGACAAAAATCCTTTATTTTTCAAGGTTTTTCGCAATTTTTTTTCTGAGAACTATTGACAAATGCTTCCATATCGGTTATAATGGGATTACTTAAGCGATTGGTTTAAGAAAAAAATTTTTAAAAAAAGGGGATTCTCTTATGAACAAAGGCGAATTGATTAAAGCTATTGCAGACAAAGCAGGTTTCACAAACAAAGAAGCAGCTATTGCTTACGACGCATTCATCGCGTCCGTTACGGAAGCATTGAAAGCTGGCGAAAAAGTACAGCTCGTAGGCTTCGGTACGTTGGAGGTTAAAGACGTACCCGCTAAGACTGGTATCAACCCTCAGACAAAGGCTCCCGTGGAAATTCCCGCATGCAAGAAGCCCGTTATGAAATTCGGTAAAGCTTATAAAGATATCATCAACGCGTAAACCACAAATATTAAAGCCGAGGACAAGCTCCTCGGCTTTTTTATTTTATCTCCTGCTCTAAATTCTCAAATTCTTTCGCATTGAAAAACTCTATAATCGTAATTCCGAATCCCTCGCATAACATTTTTAATGTTACAATGCCGGGATTTTTGCTTTTACCATATAATATATTCTTAATGGTAGATGGCGGCACAGCCGACTCTATTGCAAGTTTATGAATCGCCATCCCCTTTTCTTCCAACAACCCGAAAATTCTATTTTTTACAGCCGTATACGTATCCATTTCCCACCATTTACTAATATTTTATACATATTATAAGACTTTATGCTTGACAAAGTGGGCTATATATGATACAATTAGGCTATAAATAGCCTAATTGCGCTGAAAAATATAATTTTTATCGATTTTTTTCTCTATGCACAAGTTTTGTCCTACTGTTTTTGTTATAATATTTATAAGAGGTATTGTTATGAAAAGAACTATTGCGAAAAAAACCATTATTTTATACGTATTAAAATTATTATACAAAGGCTCAACAAAAGAAAAGCCTATTACAATTATGCAAATTACGCACGTATTAAACTCGATGCAAGTTGTCTGCGACCGAAAAACCGTTTCACGGAATATAAAATATTTGATTGATTTTGGATTGCCTATTCAACGAGTTACAGGAAAACGTGGTGGCTATTATTACGATAAAGAAAGAGATAATTTTTTTAATTAAAGGAGATTTACATATGAAATTTTGGATTTGGGTTGGCTGTTTAGGCGTCACTGCAATAATGTTGGCCACGTTTCAAGTGATGCTTGATACTACCATTAGTCCGCTTTTTCAAGCTATCATCATGGGTATCGCATGTGCAACAGCCGTTTCCCTTTGCAAAGGCTACAACGAAAAAAATGACGCGTCCAAAAAAACCACGCACGACAATTTTTCTAAGACTGATAGCAAGAACGAAGACGATAATCATATTGAATAAATTTAAACACATAAAATAACGCCCCGTTGCGCTCAAGCAACGGGGCGTCCCCTTTTTATTTTCTGTTTGCGAAATAATCAATCTTCATCGCTTTCTTAACGTCTGCAAGAGTTGCCGCCGCCACTTCGCGCGCGACCTCGCTCCCCTTATACAAAATATCCCATACCGCAGGAATATCCTTGGCAAGCTCTTCCCTTCTTTCACGAATCGGCGCAAGCGTTTCCTGCATAACCTCGTTCAAAAGACGCTTGACCTTCATATCCCCCAAGCCGCCGCGCTCGTAATGCGCTTTCAGCTCGTCCAAGTTCGCGTATTCGGGCAGATATCTCTTGAAATGCTCCTCGTTCGAGAACGCCTCCAAATAAATGAATGTCGGGTTGTTTTTCGTGTCGCCAGGATCGGTTACCTTGATATGATTCGGGTCGGTATACATACTCATGACCTTGCGCTTGATTTCGTCCGCAGAATCGGAAAGGTAAATGCAGTTCCCAAGCGATTTGCTCATCTTCGCCATGCCGTCGATACCAGGCAAACGCAAGCACGCCTTATTATCGGGCAATACCGCTTTCGGCTCGATCAGCGTTTCACCGTAGAGACCATTGAAGCTTCTCACGATTTCACGCGCCTGTTCAAGCATCGGGAGCTGATCCTCGCCCACGGGTACCGTGTTCGCCTTGAACGCCGTAATATCCGCCGTTTGGGATACAGGATAGGTCAAAAAGCCCATGGGAATCGAGAGCTCAAAATTCTTCTGTTTAAGCTCCGCTTTTACCGTCGGATTACGCTCTAAGCGGGCAAGGGTTACGAGATTCATATAATAGAAGGTCAGCTCGGTCAATTCCGCCACGTGCGACTGCACGAAGATGGTGGATTTGTTGGGGTCGATTCCACAAGCCATATAATCGAGCGCGACCTCGGTGATATTCGCACGAACCTTATCGGGATTATCGAAATTATCGGTAAGTGCCTGTGCGTCTGCAATCATGACGTAAATTTTATCGAATTTACCGCTGTTTTGCAGCTCCACGCGGCGTTTCAAAGAGCCGACGTAATGCCCGATGTGTAATTTTCCCGAGGGTCTATCCCCCGTCAAGATGATGTTTTTCATAGTTTACTCCTCAAATTTGCGGCGTATAACGCCTTCTCGTTTCACCCATACTGAGGGCATGAAACGGAACTATCTTTTTATTGTTGCTCTGTCTTTTATTTGCGTGATGGCTTTGGCGATTTCAAGCACCCATGTCCTTGATGAACCAAAATCCGCGCCCGTAATTTCTCAAAGCAAGACCATAGAACGGCATAGCCTATTACCAAGGCTTAAACTGCCACGCGCAGCGGTGGATTTCTTTTCTCAGTTCGCGCCGTAGGTATTGCGATACTTATACATGGCGGCAAGATGTTCTTTGCCGTCCACAACGCCGTCCTCAATCGCCGCGATAATATCGTTCATGGTAACGACGGAATATACGTCGATACCGAATTCCTTTTTCGCCTCGCTAACCGCCGACAAATCGCTATTCAGCGCCTTTTCCTGACGGTCTACGGAGATAACCATACCAACGACCTGCACTTTTGCCGCTGCTTCCAGCTTGGGCAGAATTTCGCGCAGCGCTTTGCCCGAGGTCATAACGTCCTCGATAATGATTACCTTTTCACCGTCAACGAGCTGTTTACCTACGAATAAGCCGCCCTCGCCGTGGTCTTTGACCTCTTTTCTGTCAAAACAGTAATTGAGCTCCTTATCGTAGTTTTGATACAGCGCAATCGCCGTAGCAACGGACAAAGGAATCCCCTTGTATGCAGGCCCTACCAGCGTTTCCGCTTCCAAGCCGTTGTCATGGATACAAGCGGCGTAGTATTCGCCGAGCTTTGCGAGCTGTTTGCCCGTCTTGTAATTGCCCGTATTGATGAAATAGGGCGCAAGTCTACCGCTTTTTAAGGTAAATTCGCCAAATTTCAAAACGCCGTTATTGACCATGAAACGGATAAATTCCTGTTTGTACGTATATTCCATAAATCGCTCCTTAAAGTAAAGTTTTTATTAAGTGAAGTTGCGCCTAAGGCGCAGTGAAGTTTTTGCGTGCCGCAAAAATTATTGCTATTATAATAACAGCCACAATTTGCCAAAGGCAAACTTCACTTTTCGCAAAGCGAAAAACTTAACTCTTTTAAGAACTTCATTTTGCGTTAGCAAAACTTATCTCTGATTCAGCACCAGCGTTCCCGTTAATTCGGAAACGTTTTTTACGTTGTGCTTATCGCACCATTCGTCCAGACCCTTGATGATTTTCGGCATTGCGTAAGGGTCGGTGAAATTCGCCGTGCCTACCTGCACCGCCGTTGCGCCTGCCATCAAAAACTCGATAGCGTCCTCTGCGCAAGTGATACCGCCCATACCGATAACGGGAATTTTGACCGCCTGCGACGCTTCGTAAACCATGCGCACTGCAATCGGCTTTACTCCTGCGCCCGATACGCCGCCCGTGTTGTTGGCAATAATCGGTTTTCTGCGCTCGATATCGATTGCCATGCCCGTCAGGGTATTGATGAGCGATACGCAATCCGCGCCACCACGCTCCGCCGCCAAGGCATTATTTGCAATGCTCTCCACGTTCGGGGAAAGCTTAACGATTAAAGGGGTGTCCTTCGCGCCCTTTTTTGCTACGCGCGTAACCTCCTCCACCGTTTCGGGCTTGATTCCAAACGCCATGCCGCCACTCTTTACGTTGGGGCAGGAAATATTCAATTCAATCATATCCACGAGCCCGTTCAAGCGCGCGCAGATTTTTTCATAGTCTTCCAAGGTCTTGCCTGCTACGTTCGCAATCACGCAAGTCCCCGTCGATTTCAGCCATTCAAGGTCGCATTCAATAAAATGCTCCACACCCGGGTTTTGCAGCCCGACTGCATTCAAAATCACACCACGCGATTCCGCGATACGGGGCACGGGATTGCCGAGCCGAGGCTCTAACGTCATGCCCTTGGTCGAAACACCGCCGATTTGACCGATATCGTAGAGCTCGTGAAACTCACGGCCAAAGCCATACGTACCACTCGCTGCGATTACGGGATTTTTCAAGGTTACTCCACAAAGATTTACGGATAAATTCGCCATACCGTTCCCCTCCGCTTATAAAACGACGTCCTTTACGTCGAACACCGGTCCGTCCTTACATACACGCGCTTTTGCGCCGTTTGTCATATCGCAAACGCAAACCAGACACGCGCCGATTCCACAACCCATTCTCTCTTCAAGCGAAACGTAGCAAGGTAAATTTTCCTTTTCTACGAGCGTTTTTAACGCGCGGAGCATGGGCGTCGGTCCGCACGCAAGCACGACGTCGGGGCGATTGCCCTTTTCAAGATCTGCGGCGAACGCCTGCACGGCGTTCATTTTTTCGCCGTAGCTGCCGTCGTCCGTAACGCCGATGAATTTCGACGCTTTTTTGAATTCCTCTACCCCGCATACCGCGCCTTGATTACGATAGCCGATGTATGCGGAAATTTCTTTTTTCGTTCCATATTCACGTAAAACGGAGATGAGCGGGAATACCCCCACGCCGCCGCCGACAAGGGCGACCTTCTTTTCCGTTTCCTCGACGTAAAAGCCGTTCCCAAGCGGCAGTAATACGTTTAAACGCGTACCTGCCCCCATGTCTTTGAGCTTTCGCGTGCCCTCGCCTTTGAGCTGATAGCAAAAGGTAACCAAATTCCCTTCCGTTTTGCAAATGGCGATAGGCCGACGGAGCAAATGTGTTCCGCCTACGGCAATATTCCCGAACTGTCCACAACGCACCTTCGGGGTTTCGTTCAACTCAAAGGTTACCTCGTGGATATTTTCGGCGATTTTTTCGTTTTTAACGATAACTGCTTGATAATCTTTCATATTACCTCTCAAGAGTGAATTCCAAGCAGAGCTTGCGTGAATTGCCCACGGCGTGCATTGTCCTATCGGACATGAATTGCGTTGCAAAGCAACGCGTTATGGAATAGTCACCACAACGACGGCATAGCCGTCTATTCACGAAAACGAAGTTTTCAATTCACGTTGCATAGCAACAATTCACGAAAAGCAAAGCTTTTCAAATCACTTTTATTTTTCCATTTTACCGATTACGCCCGACAAATCCTTCTGCATGGCAATACAAGCCTCACGCGCCGCACCATAATACGTACCGCCGTTTTTCTTGTATGCGCAAAGAATCCCGCGCGAGTTATTCACAACGCCGCCCAAGCCGTTTTTACCAAAACAGCTTTTCAGCATTTCCGCTTTACCGCCCTGCGCGCCATAGCCAGGAATCAAGAAAAAGGTATGCAGCAAAATTTCACGAAGACGTGCCGCTTCCGTAGGATGGGTTGCGCCGACAACCGCGCCGACTGCCGAATAGCCGTAATTGCCTATCGTGCTTTCCCCCCATTTCTCTACCAAACCGCCCACGTACTCGTACATGGGTACGCCGTTTTCCAAAACCATGTTCTGAATTTCCGCGCCCGACGGATTCGACGTCTTGACCAAAACAAAGATACCCTTGTCGTTCTTTTCGCATTCTTCTACGAAAGGCAGGATTCCGTCCGAGCCGAGGTAACCGTTCACAGTTACGTAATCGGAGGGGAACGCCTTCAACGTTTCGTCGTTGACCTGCGTTTCACCCAAGAACGCCTTTGCATAACAAGCCGCCGTCGAGCCTATATCGTTACGCTTTGCATCGGCAATGACGACAAGCCCTTTCTTCGCTGCGTATTTCAGCGTTTCGTAATACGCTTTCATGCCTGCCGTACCATACATCTCATAATAGGCAATCTGCACTTTAACAGAGGGTACGATGTCGGAAATATTGTCGATTAGCTTTTTATTGAATTCGAGCACCCGTTCCGCAACGTCCTCAAACGTCCTTGCGCCCGCACGCATATCGTCGGGAAGATAATCAAACAGCGTGTCCAAGCCTACGCAGGTAGGATTTTGCAATGCGATAATGCCGTCTATGAGTTTATCGGTAATCATGGTTTTCTCCTTGAATATTTTTTGTGGTTTACGCTTCGTATTTCACGTCACCGTCGACGAGGGTATATTTGACAACGCCGCTAAGCTCCATGCCCTTGAAGGGGTTGTTTTTGCCCTTGCTGATGAAGTTCGCAGGGTCGACCACCCATTTTTCGTCCAAATCCGCAAGCGTGAGGTCGGCTACGCCGCCTTCCTTGATCTCGCCGCCGTCTAAGCCCAAAATTTTCGCAGGCGCATAGGACATTCTGTCCGCGAGCTCGTTCAAGCTCAAAACGCCCGTCTTGTAAAGATACGTGACGGCAAAACCGAAGGAGGTTTCAATGCCACTGATTCCAAACGCCGCTTGGTTGTATTCCACGTTTTTGTCGTTGATATGGTGCGGCGCGTGATCGGTTACGATACAATCGAGCGTACCGTCCTTTAAGCCTTGCAAAATCGCCTGCTTGTCGATTTCTTCACGAATGGGAGGGTTCACCTTCGTGTTTGTGTCAAAGCTCGTGATAATCTCGTCCGTTACCGCGAAATAGTGCGGACAAGTCTCTGCCGTTACCTTCACGCCTGCACGCTTTGCATCGCGAATTAACCGCACGCCGCTATGCGTGGAAACGTGGCAGATATGCACGGGTACGTCCAAGCTCTCCGCAAGCGCGATATCCCTTGCAATACAGATATCCTCTGCCGCTCTCGGAATCCCTTTCAAGCCGGCGATTGTGGAGCTTAACCCCTCGTTGCAAACACCGCCGTCTACGAGTTCTTTATCCTCACAATGGCACAGGCATTTCACCCCGAAACCGCTTGCATATTCCATCGCAAGACGCATAAGTCTCGAGCTCTTTACCGACACACCGTCGTCGGAAATCGCTACCGCGCCCGCCTTTTTCATTTCACCGATATCGGCAAGCTGTTCGCCTTTCTCACCCTTCGTAATCGCGCCGATCGGGTGTACCTTACAAAGCCCCACCTCCTGCGCGCGGTGCTTCACGTAGCTAACTACGACCTTGTTATCCATGATAGGAGCGGTGTTCGGCATGCAGCAAATCTGCGTGAAACCGCCCTTGACCGCCGCCTTTGAACCGCTCTCAATATCCTCTTTGTATTCATAACCGGGATCGCGGAGATGTACGTGCATATCGATAAGCCCAGGGAATACGTACAAGCCCTTTGCATCAATCTCTTTATCGCCGTTCGCAGGGATGCTGTCGGCAATTTTTGCAATTTTACCGTTCGCAATCAAAATATCCTTCTGCTCGACGGAGTTCTTTAATACCACTTTACCGTTTCTGATGATCATGCTGTTTTTCTCCTCCGATTATTTCGTATATTCTCTGTATTCGTTCAAAAGATACAACGCCGCCATACGCACGGCGATTCCCGAAAAGACCTGGTCCTCGATACGGCTCTTGTCATGATCGATGACCTTGCCCGTCAATTCCACACCGCGGTTCACGGGCCCGGGATGCATAACGATTGCATTCGGCTTTGCCAAAGCAAGCTGTCTGCCGTTTACGCCGTAGAACTCCGCATACTCGTTCAAGGAGGGGAAATTCCCCGCCTGCTGACGTTCAAGCTGAATGCGCAAGCCCATGACGACATCCGCGTTTTCAAGCGCCTCTTCTCTCGACGAGCAAAGTTTCGCACCGAGCTTGTCTATCCCTTTGGGAATCAGGGTTTCAGGAGCGTACATATACACGTCCGCGCCCATTGCGCGCAAACCGAACAGGTTGGATTTTGCCACGCGCGAATGCTTGATATCCCCGACAATCGCCACCTTCAAGCCTTCCAGCGTCCCGAAATGCTCGCGCATGGTCAGCATATCCAATAAAGCTTGCGTGGGATGTTCGTTCATGCCGTCGCCCGCGTTCAAGACCCCTGCCTTGACCGTTTTTGCAAGCAGGTACGGCGCACCGCCCATGGGATGGCGCATAACGAGGAAATCGTTGAGCTGCGCATCGAGCGTCTTGCCCGTATCTACGAGCGTTTCACCTTTTGCCACGGACGAGCTGCCTGCCGCGATATTGATAACCGTCGCGCCGAGGTATTTTGCCGCCAATTCAAAGCTCGTTCTGGTGCGGGTACTGTTCTCGTAAAAAAGAATAGTCGCCGTTTTTCCTTTGAGGTAGGACAAATTCTTTTCGCCTGCTTTTAAATGCCGTTTCATGCGATCGGCAGTGTCGAGGATTTCGGTAATTTCCTCCCTCGTCGCGTCGATAAGCCCCAGCAAATCTTTCCTTTTGAGCATACGTTTCTCCTTGTTTGTATAAAAAAAGCGTCTTGGTGATCGCCAAGACGCAGAATGCCGATTCCGATCGTTTCGTTCGACCGAATTCCATTATACCACTTTTTTCACGCGTTGTAAAGGGTTCGACCCTGTTTTTTAGGTATCTTTTTCCGCGTTTTTTTACTTTTTTTAAAAATCAATAGATTTTTACAAGCTTAAACGCCGTCTTGTCGCAGGAGGTAAGAATATACTCCACCCCCCTACGCTCCGATTTCAAAGGAAAATACGCCGCACCGTGCAGATGCCCAAACACGACTTTATCCACGCCGTTCTTTTCAAAAAGCTCGGTAAACAGCGAATCCTCCCCCTTTAAATTAAAGGGTGGATAATGAATCATCGCGACCATGGTATCCCCCTCCTCGCGTAATTTCTCCCCGTCGAGGAATGCTAAACGAAACCGCTCCGACTCCCGAAGATACAGCTTTTGGTCCTGCTCGGTATAATCCGTGCTCCCAGGGCAAGTCCACCCACGCGAGCCGACGATAACGTAATTCCCAATCCGCACAGCGTCCGTCTGTAAAAACACGAACGTGTCGTCGGGTGCGGAATCCCGAAGCTTCGTAATGCCGTTCCACCAATAATCGTGATTGCCGCGAATAAACACCTTTTTCCCGGGCAGCTCCGCAATCGCGCGAAGATCCACGAGCGCGTCGGAAAGCTTCATCGCCCAGCTTGTATCGCCGGAGATGAGCACGACGTCCTCGGGCTTGACCTTTTCCAGCCAATCCGATTAAATTTTCTCGAAATGACCTTCCCAATTTCCACCGAACACGTCCATGGGCTTATTCGAGGTCAAAGAAAGGTGCAGATCGCTGATTGCGTAAATATTCATGGCATTATTATAGCAGTAAAAAGCCGTTTTGTCAATGTTTTCCAAGCAAAAAGCGGTGGTTTTCCCCACC
>JAFUMY010000132.1 GCA_017482415.1 Clostridia bacterium | reverse complement strand
TTGAGCTTCTTCTTTCTAACCACAACAAAAATTGTCAGCAGTGCGAAAAGAATGGGAAATGCGAGCTGCTGCACGTAGCGAAAATTACGGGCGCGCGCGATGATATGTATCAGGGCGAACAAACCCCGACGTCCCTCGACCGTCTTACCCCCTCTATCGTTAGAGATACCTCGAAATGTATCCTCTGTGGCAGATGCGTGGAAAGATGTAAAAATGCGCACGGCATGGGTATCCTTGGTTTTGAAAAACGCGGCTTCAACACGATTGTTGCACCTGCGGAAAACAGAAGCTTTGCGAATTCCCCCTGTATCCTTTGCGGTCAGTGCGTAAGCGTTTGTCCCACGGGCGCGCTAATGGAAGTTTCCGAAATCGATAAGGTTGACGAGGCAATGCGCCAAGGCAAATACGTCGTCGTGCAAACCGCACCTGCGGTGCGAGCAGCGCTCGGCGAAGAGTTCGATATGCCAATCGGCACCCTCGTTACTGGTAAAATGGTTGCCGCGCTCAAGCGTTTAGGCTTTAAAAAGGTATTCGATACCAACTTCGCGGCAGATTTGACGATTATGGAAGAAGCAAGCGAGCTGTTGGACAGAATCCAGAACGGCGGAAAACTGCCTATGATTACGTCCTGCTCCCCTGGTTGGGTCAATTATGCCGAATATAATTACGGTGATCTTCTCCCCCACCTCTCCTCTTGTAAATCCCCCCACCAGATGTTTGGCGCGATACTCAAGAGCTATTACTGCGAAAAGAACGGAATCGACCCCAAAGATATGTTCGTCGTTTCCATTATGCCCTGCACCGCCAAGAAATCGGAAAAGGAAAGAGACGAATTGTCGGTGAATGGACTCCCCGACGTAGACGCGGTATTGACGACGAGAGAACTCGGCAAGCTCATCAAGCGTTCCGGTATCCATTTCGCAAAACTGCCCGACGAGGAATTTGACAACGATATCGTTGGCGATTACACGGGCGCAGGCGTTATTTTCGGTACGACGGGCGGCGTTATGGAAGCGGCTTTGCGCACGGCAGCATTCAAGCTGACGGGCAAGGAGCTCGACCGTGCGGAGCTTCAAGAAGTACGCGGCTTTGCAGGTATTAAGGAAGCGGCTTACGAGCTTGGAGGAACTACCGTCAAGGTAGCGGTTGCGCATGGTATGAAGCATGCGAAAGTATTGCTTGACCAGATTCGTGAAGGCAAGAGCGAATACCATTTCATCGAAATCATGGGCTGCCCCGGCGGTTGTATTGCAGGTGGCGGTCAGCCCTACGTAAGACCTTGCTTCTTACCCAACGAGGACGACGATATTTTGGATACCTACAAGGCAAAACGCGCGTCCGCGCTGTATAGCGAAGACCAGTCGAAAGCACTGCGCGCTTCGCATAAGAACCCTCAAATCATCAAGCTGTACGAGGATTATCTCGAAAAGCCGAATTCTCACAAAGCGCACGAATTGCTGCATACGCACTATTCCGCAAGAGAAAAATTCAATAAGTAATCAATTTGAATAAACAAGAACCGCTAATAATACAGCGTTCAAGCATTACTTCCACCAAAACAAAAACACGCCTGTGCGGCGTGTTTTTGTTTTGGTGGAGCTAAGCGGATTCGAACCGCTGGCCTCCTCGTTGCGAACGAGGCGCTCTACCAACTGAGCCATAACCCCTTAAGTGTATTTATTATATAATATTTTTTTGCCTTTGTCAATAATTTTATAGCTTTTTATTCTAAAAATTAAGAAACTTTCAAATTCAACTTGCTTTTTTTTTCTTTTTGTTTTATAATCATACGTGGAGTAATAAAAATGAGAAATTGGCTTTATAACCAAACCGTAATCCTTTCGGGGGCTTCCAGCGGAATCGGTAAAGAGCTCGTCAAACGCCTCGTCTGCGTTTACGGCGCAAAGGTTATCGGGATTGCTAGGAATGAAGAAAAGCTTCTCGCCTTAAAAAACGAATTGGGCGAACGTGCAGCTTCCTTTTCCTATCACACCTTCGACGTTACCGACAAAACCGCATGGCAGGATTTGCGCAAAACTCTTGAAATGGAAAACGTCCGCCCCATTTTGCTTATCAATAACGCTGGCGTATTTCCACCCTTAAACAGAGTTGCTGCACTTAGCGATGCCGCCTTCCTTAAAACCTTGGAAACGAACTTTCTCTCGGTGGTGCATGCCGTTGAAGTTATATCACCTATACTCTTGGGAACGGATAAATCCAAACCTGCAATCGTCAACGTCTGCTCTTCCGCGGCGCTTTGCACCCTTGCGGGCACCGCTGCCTATTCGGCAAGTAAAAGCGCGTTGAAAGCGTATTCCGAGGCATTACAGCTTGAAGAAAAAGGCAAAAAATACGTCGGAATTGTATATCCTGGCACTACGGCAACCGAACTGTTCCGCGCCGATCAAAACGTGCAAGGCAGCGCAATGCAAAAAATCGCCATGTCTGCGGAAAAAATGGCAAAGAAAATCGCAAAACGAATTTTGAAACGCAAAAAACGTTCGGTAATCGGCTTTGATGCAAAACTAATGTCCTTTGCCGCGCGGTTGATGCCAAAAACAGGACCTGCTATTATCTGCAAGGTCATGAAATCGTCGAAATCGAAAGCGTTTACGGACGTGTTCGATTATCATAAATAAATCAGGTGTATTATTATGAAAGCTTTTAAGAAAATGACAACAGCAGAGCTTATGACCTTTTGTTTGATGTCGATAAGCTCGGGACTTATGATTGGGATTGGCGGTACCGCTTCCCTGCTCGCTATGAGTCTGTTTGAAAAATGGGGAAAAATTATCGGCGCATTGCTGTTCTCCCTCGGTATCTTCGCAATCGTTACCTACGAAATGCGTTTGTTTACGGGTATGGTGGCGAGCATTCCGCGTATGGGCTTAAAAAACACTTGGAAATTGCCTATCTGTTTCCTTGGAAACATCGTCGGTGTCGCAATTGTTGCCTTACTTGTTTCCTGCACGCCGTTAGGCGCAAGCGTTGCCCCGCAGGGCGCAACTATCGCCCTTGGAAAGCTTTCAGCGCATAATTGGGGATTATCTGCCCTCTGTTCTGGTATTCTTTGCGGCGCATTGATTACCCTGTCCGTTTGGTCGGTAAAATATTCGCCTCGAAAGGGCTTAGACGCGACCCTGGGTGTCACCTTTCCCATTGTTGTGTTTGCTTTCTGCGGCTTTGATCATTCGGTTGCAAACGTCTTATATTTCCATTTCCTCGGTTACTGCTCGTGGAAAATCATCGGCTATGAAGCACTGTGTGTGCTTGGGAATATCATCGGCGGAATTATTCTCCCCTTGTTCTTACACCTGCGCGAACACGCAATCAAAACAAAATAATAACCGCTTACTTGAAAACGGGAACGCCAAGGCGTTCCCGTTTCTTTTAATCCTTATTACAGAAAAAGTCCGTTGAATCCGCAGCATCGGGCTTCCGTCCGACCGAGATATTATCCTGGCGGCGATTGCGAAGCTCGGGCACGGGCGAGGGCGAGCATTGGAATCGATAATCCGCCCCCCTGCGACAAATAAAGTTCTCAATAACGTTGTGGGACGGGACAATCTGCGGCGTGGAATTCGTAATCGCTTGGAAACGGAAGAAATCCGCGTCCTCGGGCAGTGATTTCACGCGCACGTAATTCTCCCGATTCGAGGTATACTGCACCGTTTCGCCCAAGATTTTACGCACGTAGTCGATATTCTCATGCAGGGAAAGCGGCTCGGGAAATTCAGGGTCTTTGATGACCTCCTGCCAATCCTTTTTCTCGTATTTTTTCAAAAGCTCTGCGGCTTTGTGCAAGTGTGCAATTTCAAAAGCGAGATTTGTTTCCCACAATGCTTTCACGCACGGATCCGTTTCCGTCTTATAGCACGACCAGTAGAGATAACACTCGCAATACTCATGCCAAAGCAGCATTTCCAGCCACGTTGCGTTGGGGTCCATGAGCGATTCGTACTGGGTTACGTGCTCCTCTTCCACGAGCGCGATTTCCTGATACAAGCGCCGAGCGAGATCGTTGCAGGCGAAATTCGTTATATTCATATAATAATTCATCGTCTGCTGTTCTGCGGCGGTAATAATCATTGTCGAAAGCACCGTTTGCGTTTCCGAATTCTTAGCGTCGATACTGCGCTTTACGTTGTCCATGGGATAACGATGATGGGCAATCGTCGGTCTTCCAGGCATGATTTCCGTGTATCTGCCCACCAGCCATTCGGCAGCGATGCCTTGGTCCATTTCCAAAAGATTCGCATACCGATACAAATGGTCAAAGTCCTCTAAAAGCGCGAAATCAAGCGCTGTTTTTACGTTGCAATCAAGCTCGCGCTTGGCAAGCTCCGCCGTCAAATCCACTGCAAGCTGCTCGTAGGAAATCGTATGCTCTAACGGAGTTTCATTGATTGGCTTTAACAGGGAAATTTTTAGTTGTTGCTGCTTTTCGATTTCACGCGTCAATGCGATTTCTCGACGTAAATCGTTATTGTCGGTATGTCTTGCTAACTGATGAGAGAACCAGTTTGCCTCAAACTCAGTACCGTTCATGAGAATGATTCGCGTTTTTGTATACGGGTCTACCTCGCGCTTGTCATAGGATTTGGGATATAACTCCTTCCAGTTCTGAAAGGCTTTTTCCAAAGGCATGGGCTTTTCTTTAAATGGATTCATAGGCGTACTCCTTTATTTTGTTTCTATACAGAGTATGCCCGATTGTATTTTTTTGTATACTTTATAGAAATTTTTGGAAAAGAAAAAGAGCCCGTTTCTGCAACGGACCCCTTTTCGTTATGAAAGGTTTCAAATGAACGTGTAAGCAAATTTTATTATACGATTCCGTGTGCCATCATCGCTTCTGCGACCTTTTCAAAGCCTGCGATATTTGCGCCCATGACGTAGTTGCCTTCAAAACCATATTTTTTCGCCGCTTTATCGATATTATGATAAATGTTGACCATAATCGTTTTAAGCTTTGCGTCTACCTCTTCCGCAGACCAGAAAAGTCTGCCCGAGGACTGTGCCATTTCAAGCGCAGAGGTCGCAACGCCGCCAGCGTTCGCTGCCTTCGCAGGAAGGTATACCACGTTTTTAGCCGACTGGAATACCTCAATCGCTTCGAGCGTGGAAGGCATATTCGCGCCCTCAGCAACGTATTTCACGCCGTTCTTTACGAGCGCAGCCGCGCTTTCGCCGTCGATTTCGTTCTGCGTAGCGCAAGGTAACGCAACGTCGCAAGGGATAGTCCAAATCCCCTTACAGCCCTCTACGTATTTCGAACCTGCAACGCGGTTTGCATATTCTTTAATACGCGCGCGCTCTACCTCTTTAATCTGTTTTATAACGTCGAGTTGAATGCCGTTCGGATCGTATACGTAGCCGTTAGAATCGTACATGGCTACCACCTTTGCCCCAAGCTCCTGCGCTTTTTGGCAAGCGTAGATTGCAACGTTACCGCTACCAGAAACAATCGTAACCTTATCCTTGAAGCTGTCACCGCGAAGACGCATCGCCTCTGCCGTTATGTAAACGAGACCGTAGCCCGTCGCTTCCTTTCTCACACGCGAACCACCGTAGGAAAGCCCTCTGCCTGTCAAAACACCGACATGCTCGTCACGAATACGCTTATACTGCCCGAAAAGATAACCGACTTCGCGCGCGCCTACGCCGATGTCACCGGCAGGAACGTCCGTGTCCGCACCGATATGGCGGAAAAGCTCGGTCATGAAGCTTTGGCAGAACGCCATAATTTCTCTATCCGATTTACCCTTAGGGTCGAAATCCGAGCCGCCCTTACCGCCACCGATAGGAAGCCCTGTCAAGCTGTTTTTCAAAATCTGTTCAAGACCTAAAAACTTGATAACGGAAAGGTTTACGGAAGGATGGAAACGAAGACCGCCCTTATAAGGTCCGATTGCACTATTAAACTGTACGCGATAGCCTTTGTTTACGTGTACATTGCCATTATCATCTACCCAAGGCACACGGAACAAAATCGTGCGCTCAGGCTCGGTAAAGCGCTCTAAAAGCGCCGCCTTTTCATATTCGGGATGGGCGTTAATAACAGGCTCCAACGTCAACAAAATCTCCGTTGCTGCTTGGTGGAACTCCTTTTCACCAGGGTTGCGCGCCTTTAAATCGTCCAAAACTCTCTGTACGTAACTCATATTGATTCTCTCCTCAAAAAATTGATTTTAAAGCATGTTTTAATCGAAATTTTCGATATAGGTATATCTTATCACTTTTTTTTAACTTTTGCAACAATTTATCAAGGTAAAATAGGAAAAAGTATTAAAAATATTTGCTTTTTTTTGAAAAAAGGAGTATAATAATAATACTAAATTATGGTAGATATAAGACTTGCTTATACCTCACTCATGTAAGCTTCCGTAGTTAAATGGATATAACAGCCCCCTCCTAAGGGGCAATTATGAGTTCGCGCGAGCAATCTTTGATTGCGCTGCTCTGAGCGTAGCGAAGATACTCGTCGGACGAGAATCGTTGAAAAAATAAATATGCTTCCGTAGTTAAATGGATATAACAGCCCCCTCCTAAGGGGCAATTATGAGTTCGATTCTCGTCGGGAGTACCAGGCTGTCAACGGTAATTGCGTATGAACTTTGTAGCCGTTGATTGCAAAGATAGCGTAACTCGTATTCATACACGGGCGATTGTAAAGCGGAGTTCGT
>JAFUMY010000015.1 GCA_017482415.1 Clostridia bacterium | reverse complement strand
CAATTCGCCCTTGCAGGTGGAAATGGAGCTCATCCATACGAAATCCCACCAGTCTAAGAACGTCGCAGAGGAGCATTTACTCGCATTCTATGAGACCTTTGAGGATGTTCGAGACCAAAAATTCGACGGTATGATTATCACGGGTGCGCCCGTTGAGCATATGCCTTTCGAAGAGGTAGAATACTGGCAGGAGCTGACCGAAATTATGGAATGGAGTAAAACCAACGTCCACAGCACCTTCCACGTTTGTTGGGGGGCGCAGGCAGGGCTTTACTACCACTACGGAATTCAAAAGCAGGAAGTTCCCGAGAAAATGTTCGGGGTTTTTCCGCATACCGTGGATTATAAAAAATCCATTCTTTTCCGTGGCTTCGACGACGTGTTTATGGTACCGCAATCAAGACATACGACGGTGCTGCGCGAGGATATTGAACAGGTCAAAGAATTGAAAATTCTTGCCTCCTCCGATAAGACGGGCGTGTATGCCATTTCCACCAAAAACGGCAGACAGATTTTCATTACGGGGCACTCTGAATACGATGCCGACACCCTGAAAAACGAATACCTGCGCGATCTTTCGCAGGGCAAACCCATCAAGGTGCCTGAAAATTATTTCCCCGATAACGATCCCTCGCAGCCCCCTCTCGTTTCTTGGCGCGGACATGCCCATTTGCTCTTTTCAAATTGGCTGAATTATTTTGTTTATCAAAATACCCCCTACGACATTAAAAAGGTGAAAAAAGTTAAGTAATCGCATACCTGGTATACCTAAATAGAAAAAAATAAAAATCCCCGACGTTGCAAAAAACGCAACGTCGGGGTACTTTTTTTATGCAATTAAATCACGCCGAAGGTCTGTAAAATCCCCACGACAAACAAGACAACGATGACAATGGGCAAAACGTAAGTTAGGTAACCGCGCATCCAATTTTTCACCTTTGCGCCCTTGCCCGTATTCGCCTCTTCGGTAAAGTTTTTCCAACCCCAACCCTTTTTTGTTACACAGAACAAAACCAGCGTCAACGAACCAAGCGGCAACAACACGTTGCTGACCAAGAAATCTTCCCAGTCCATAATATTCTTGCCCGCAGGCGCAAAATCCGACAAAAGGTTAAACCCGAAAATGCACGGCAATACAAGTACCAGCATGACAAGACAATCGATAATACAGGATTTCACACGGCTCCAACCGAACATATCGCACGTGCAGGCGATAATCAATTCAAATACGCCAAGCACGGTAGAGAACGCCGCAAAAATCATGAATACGAAGAATAAGCTTCCCCAAAATTGTCCCAAAGGCATGTTGTTAAATATATTCGGCAGGGTCACAAAAATCAGATTCGGCCCCGAATCCACACCCGTATTAAACGCAAAGCATGCAGGGAATACGATTAAGCCTGACGTAAACGCCACAAACGTGTCTAATGCGGCAACGTTAATCGCTTCACCGAACAGAGCTCGTTCCTTATCAATATAGCTACCGAAAATCGCCATCGCGCCGATACCTAAGCTCAAGGTAAAGAACGCTTGATTCATCGCTGCGACAATAACGTTGCCAATCCCCGCCTCTTTCATTCGAGTAAAATTCGGGATTAAGTAGAATTTCAAGCCCTCGCTCGCACCGTCTAACGTACAACAATAAATCGCAATCGCAACCATCAAAACAATCAGCGCAATCATCATTACTTTCGTTACGCGCTCCAAGCCGTTTTTAACGCCAAACGCGCAAACCAGAAAACCTGCAATGACAATAATCGCCGTACAGATGAGCATGGGCCAAACGTTACCAAGCACCCTTTCGCTGAAAAACGCACCAACCTCTTGTGTGTTGAGATTTTTCAGTTCGCCAAACACCGTTGCCTTGAAATAGTACAGCATCCAGCCTGCCACCACCGCATAGAACATCATAAGCACAACGTTGCCTATCACCGAAGCATAACCGTGAATATGCCATTTCTGTTTCGGCTTTTCAAGCTGTTGATATAAGAGCGCAGGGCTCTTTCTCGCCGCACGTCCCATGGAAAATTCCATCGTCATAATCGGCACACCCATAATCACCAAGAAAATTAAATAAATCAACACGAAAATACCGCCGCCGTACTGTCCCACGATATACGGGAATTTCCAAACGTTCCCAATTCCGATTGCACAGCCTGCGCTCATTAATATGAAGCCCAAACGGCTGCCGATACTTTCCCTTTCTTTTGTCTTTTTTACCGTTTCCATTTTACCATTTCCTTATGCCTTTATCAAATCCTTGATTACTTCACTCGCAATAATCAAACCAACCACCGACGGAACGAAAGCAATGCTCCCGGGTACCGTCTTTCCACTCTCTTCATCTATCAACGCAGAAGGCAGCGGCTCTTCCTTGGAATACACCACTTTTAAGTGCTCTATGCCACGTTTTTTCAGTTCGCGACGCATTACCCTTGCCAACGGACAAACGCTCGTTTTTGAGATATCCGCGACCTCAAAAGCAGTCGGGTCAAGCTTATTCCCTGCACCCATGGACGAGATGACGGGGGTATTTACCGCTTTCGCCTGCTCGACAAGCGCGATTTTTCCGCTGACCGTATCGATTGCGTCGACAACGTAATCATACTGTGAAAAATCAAAATCGTTCGCCGTTTCAGGTAAATAAAAAACGTTATGCTTATGGATTACCACGTCAGGATTGATGTCCTTTGCACGCCCTTCCGCCGCCTCCGTTTTCAGCATCCCCACCGTCGATTGCAGTGCAATAATTTGGCGGTTTAAGTTCGAAACGCTCACTACGTCCTTATCGATTAAGTCGAGCGTACCGACACCGCTGCGCACCAACGCCTCGACGACGTAGCCGCCGACACCGCCGACGCCGAACACCGCCACACGCGCTTTTTTCAGTTTTTCTAAGCCCTCTTCGCCAATAAGTAGAGCTGTCCTTGAAAACATATTTTTTACCTCACCTCGTACCTGCTACCCTCGTTTAGCTTTTCCAAGCCGTGGGCAACGTGCGGTTTTTCTTAAACCAGTCCGTATCCTTAAATAAGGTATTATTATTTGAACAATTTACGCTAACCTCGCCGTCTTTCGTTGTGACGACGATATTGCCGTTCATCGAAGCAAAGCCGCTTGTCGTAACCATCGTAGTTACGTACACACGGTCGGTATACAGCGCAATACGATTGACAAATTCCTGCGAAGGGAATACGTTTGCCATGTTCGTCGTATATTCCGTGCTACCGCAACAGCAGCATACGCAGACGATTTCAGGGCGGATTGCCGAAAGCAACGCAGCCGTGCTCGACGTAGGGCTGCCGTGGTGGCCACCCTTATACAAAACACACTGCGGTAAATCGTTTTCAGCGACCAACGATTCCTCCCCTGCCTTTTCCAAATCACCCGTGAAAAGGTAATGATTCTCACCTTGGCTTAACAGCATACAAACGGAATAATCGTTTTCATCGCTCGCCTTGTTTTCGTAGAATTCCTGATAGAGGAAATTCATCGTCACGCCGTTGCCGAGCTCGTAGCTGCGCTGTGCGCCGCCCACATTATTCCAACACTCCAAAACGGTGTAATGGGTTGCGCCCAAAGCCACCTCCGCATCGCGTGCTTTTTCATAGGTGCTACGAATCTGTGAATCACTATTCGACAAAGCATAGTCGATAATCGTTTCACAAACGAAGCTTTCAAAAATCCCCTTTATCGAGCTTGTACCCACAAAACCT
>JAFUMY010000131.1 GCA_017482415.1 Clostridia bacterium | reverse complement strand
GTCGATTGGTACGTATGCATTCTACAACTGTTCATCCTATCTGACAATATATTATATGGGCACGGAAACCGATTGGTTGAGCAGTGAATTAGACGATGATAGCGATTTGTCTTATTATCAGAAATATTATAGCAGTGAATGGTATTATAACGATGAGGGCGTTCCTACTGTAAACGCATAATCGAACAAACGATTCAAAAAAGGCAAGGCGTAAAGCCTTGCCTTTTCTCATGCTATTATTCAAAACTGTTCGGCGTTTCCTGCTTTTCGGGAAGAAATTTCCAGTATCGCACGGGCATATAGCCGCGCATCTGTTTCAATCGTTCGCGTGAGGGGATATTCACCGCTTTATAGTAGTTTTTCCAAAGCTTTTGCCAACCTTCTTCATCGGCGGAGATTAGTACGTCCGCAGTACCCAGGGGCGCGACAAATGCGTTTTTTCCGTCGTATACCGCCGCTTTTTTTCGGGTGACGTCGTGTATGACGAAAGGATATTCGGGTAGCCTTGCACGGAAGTGCGGAAGGAGTAAATCGCAAATATCGTTGTCGGGGGAAATCGGCGCGTATAACGCTCCGTTTTCCAGTTCCATAAAGCGTACAAAGCCGTGCATTTTATGAATCTCATGCCCGACTTTTTTCATGCATTCCACAGCGGCGAATACGTCGGGGTCTGCAAAATTTTTATCAATCGGGCGTTTTTCGGTTGCGAGCTTTTTAAAATAGCGAAAGGCGATTTGTTCATGGTTTTCCATACCGCTTCGAAGGAGTCTGTCAAGGGCATGCAGCGCGTCCGTATCAAAAGTGAGCAAACGCCTTTCTACCCGTTTCGCCTTGTCCGAATCCGTTGTTACCGATATAAAGCTTTCTCCCAAAGGAAGCTGCACCGCATGCGAGGTCAAGAGGGCGTTTCCGTCCTCATAGGCAAGTAAAAATGCGGTTAAAAAACCCAATTTCGTTCCGTCGAATATATAGACCATTTTATACTCCCTTGATAGTTCAACGCATACCTGTATGCCACGTTATAGCTGGCCCGATAGTGCAATCATGGCGTTTTGGGGCGAGGAAAGTATGGAGAATAAATCGAGCTGCTTAGCGTTTTCTCCCGTCTCCGCCGCGGCGAGTAAGCCGCGCACCGAATACTCGTTTTTTTCTCCGAAAAATTTTCCGTTGCAGGTGATAAAATGCCGCGCACGTTTAAGGGCAATGCGCATTTTTACAAGATCCTCAAAGGAAAGCTTTGTGTACTTTCTTGCTTCCATAATCTTGTAAGCGTTTTTCGAGCCAATCCCCGGCACGCGTAGCAGCATTTCTAACGGCGCGCGGTTGATTTCCACAGGGAAAAGCTGCATATTTTTTAATGCCCACGCGCATTTGGGGTCGAATTCCGTGGCGAGATTCTCGTTTTCAGAGAGCAGCTCTTCCACGGAAAAACCGTAGAAGCGTAATAACCAATCCGCTTGGTATAAGCGGTGCTCTCGAAGCTGCCCAACGGCGGTGTCGGGCAATAGGGAATCGTGCACGATGGGAACGTAAGAGGAGTAATATACCCTGCGTAAGCCGTTTTTTTGGTAAAGCGCTTGCGTCAGCCGTAAAATCTGTCCATCCGCTTCGGGGGAAGCGCCGATAATCATTTGCGTGGTCTGTCCTGCGGGTAAAAAATGTCCCTTGATTAGCCCTTTTTTCTTTTCTTCGCGGAATTGCGCCGTCTGCATTGCCAACGTTTTCATGGGCAAAAGCAGGCTCTCTTTGCTCTTTTGCGGAGCGAGCAATTTTAGACTCTTTTCGGAAGGCAGTTCTATGTTATAGCTCATTCTGTCCGCGTACCTGCCTGCCTCTTTCATAAGTAATGGGTCAGCTTTAGGGATTCCTTTTAAATGGATATATCCGTGGAAATTATATTCTAAACGAAGCTTTTTTACAGTTAAAAGCAGGCGTTCCATCGTATAGTCGGGATTCTTACAAACGGCAGAGGAAAGGAATAAACCCTCTATGTAATTTCGTTTATAAAAATCAATCGTCAGCTCGCAAATCTCTTCAGGGGTGGCGGTCGCTCTTGGTACGTCTGCGTCCAAACGGTTGGGACAATACTTGCAGTTGTAGATACAATCGTTACTTAAAAGAATTTTAAGCAGGGAAATACACCGTCCGTCGGGCGTGAAAGAATGACAGCACCCCGCAACGTAGCCGTTGCCCATACCGCCTTCGTTTTTCCGCGCGCTACCCGACGAGGAACAGGATACGTCGTATTTCGCACTCTCCGTTAAAATTTTCAGCCGTTCTTCCGTGATCATATTCCCATTTTAACACATAAAAAGATAAAAGTCAAACATTTGTTCGTATTTATTTTGTGTTTTATAGAAAAGATTCACGTGAGAAGTATTTAACAAACATTTTAATTTATTTATCGAAATGCTTGATTTTGTCATAAAAATATGTTACAATATCATAGAAAAAAATGATAGAAGGTGGCGTACTATGAGCAAACAGAAACCTGTTCAAAAGCGGAAATGGTGGTTCCGATTCATGAAAAAATTGATGAAAGGGCGGTATAAACAGCCGACTTTCGTATATTTAGGAGAGAAGTTTGGCAACGGCGGAATTATTCTTAGCAATCACGAGGGCACGGATGCGCCGATGTCTTTGGAGATATATTGTGACAAGCCTGTGCGGATGTGGGGCGCGAGTGAGATGAACTCGGGCTTGATTCCGATGTACAAATACCAAACGCGGGTATATTACCACGAGAAAAAGCATTGGAACCTGCATTTAGCAAGATTATTTTGTTTGATTGCGAGCCCGCTTACAAATTTATTCTATAAGGGGTTGAATTTGATTTCGACCTATCGAGACGGTCGTTTTTTAAAGACTCTTCGAGAGAGCACGGCGGCATTGAAAAACGGTGAGAATATCGTTATTTTCCCCGAGGTATCCGACAAGGGATATTTGGCGCAGTTGGAGGGCTTTCATTTAGGGTTTACGGCGCTGGGAGAGGTTTGCGCGAAAAAAGGCATGGACGTACCCGTATACGTAACGTATTTCAGAAAAAAGGACCTCACGTATATTGTAGACAAGCCGATTTTATATTCAGAGCTGACGGCAAACGGAGCGACGAAAGAGGAGATAGCAACGAAGCTTTTGGCGCGTTGTAACGAGTTAGGTAGAATGCAGTTCACGTTTGAAGCAGGCACGAAAGAGGTGTTAAACGCTGTTCCCGATGCAATTTTGGAAGAGGTAGCGGTTAGCGAATAAAGAAAGAAAATAAGTTTTTTGAAGAATTTTTTGAAACTTAGTCGAAAACACTTGATTTTTTCAAAAAAATACAGTAATATAAATAGGCGCTTGCATGAAAGCGTCTATTTTTGCAGAGATGTCTGAGTGGTTTAAGGAGCACGATTGGAAATCGTGTGTAGGTCTGAAGCTTACCGGAGGTTCGAATCCTCTTCTCTGCGCCAACGAGAACACACCCCTTGTGGGTGTGTTTTTTCGTCGGCGCAGAGAAGAGTTTAAAGAAGCACCGCATACGCGGAGATTCGCGCGAGAAAGGGCGCAGCGAAAGGTAGAATTATGCAATAAAAGTATTTGACTTTAATATCACAAAATAGTATAATATATAAACAATGATTTGAATAGGGAGGATATTATGAAGCTGTTTGATTATAGAGACGTCGCATTTTTGGTAAAATACAGTAAAGAAATTTTCATAGGCTGTATTGTTATTACCGCGATTGTATTTTTAATTATGGTAATCAAATTTTTTAAAAGGGACATCCTAAGCGATACGATTGGCGACAAAATTTTACATCTTGTAATAACGGTATTATTGGTTGGAGGGCTCGGGCTTGTCACTTGGGGGGTACATAAGTATACAAATTCTGCGGGCGAAATCTATGCGAGTTATAATGAAGCATATGAAAATAATCAAGTAAAAACTGTAAAAGGTAAGGTGGAGGATTTTACCCCGGCAACATCTTCAAAATCGTTTACGATTGAAGGGGTGCGCTTTACGATTTATGAAATAAATTCTGTTGTGAAAGCGAATGAGGCCGTTTTATATTATACCTATACCAATGGTAGCTATGAGTATTCTCATCTTATGGAGAATCTTATTTATAAACCTGGTCAGTGTGTTATT
>JAFUMY010000130.1 GCA_017482415.1 Clostridia bacterium | reverse complement strand
TCGTTAGAAGTATCGCTTTTGACGGAATATTTGGCGGCGGGCCGAATCGATTTCGAAACCTATCTTGAACTGTTACCTGCGCAGATAGCAACGTTTAAGACAACGCTTTTGAAGAAAGTAAAGGAAAGCTCGACGATGCAGCTTCAGCAAATGCAAGAACAGCTTGCGGCGTTGCAAGAACAAATCCAGCAGTACGACGCGTATCTGCAACAGTACAAAGAAAAGCTTCAACTTGCCGGAAAAGCGGTTGACCGTGTGGATAAGCTTATCAACGAGAACCGTAGGTTGCAGGCAACACTTGCGGAACTGCAAGCAGAATATACGGCGAAAATCAATCAAGCAAACGCAGTCATTGGCGTAAAGCAGATAGAGACGGACGAGGTTCGTCAGGATGCGGAAACAATGGCGCTTATGTTGGCTGAAACCGACACAGTCGGTCAGTAAATAAATCTCGCAGGAAAAGCGCAAAAATCCAAAGGAGTCAAATATGGACGAAGAAATGATGCCGAACGAAGAACTGGACGAAGAGTTTGAAACGGACGGCGAAGCAACAGAACAGGCCGACGCGGAGTTTACGGATAACGGCGCAGAAGAGACGAACGCCGCCGATTCGTCGTCGACGGACAGCGAGGATGCCAACGCTGCCGACGATTCCGAAACAGCCAAGACCGGGCAAGACGCTCTTCAAGCGCAGAAACGTAGGGAGAGGGAAGCGCGAGAGGCGCAAATCCGAAAGCAGATTGAAGAGGATGCCTACCGCAAGGGCATTATCGATGCGGTAGGCAATAAGAACCCGTATACGGGAGAAGCGATAACGGATAAATCGGATATCGAAGAATATTTTACCATGCGCGAGCTGGAAAAAGAAGGCAAAGATCCGATTGCTGATTACCCGAAGGCGTTGAGAGCCCAACGCCAAGCGAAAGCAGAAGCGGCACAAAAGGAAGCACAACGAGTTAAGGAAGTCTCTGAATTTGCGGAGAATTATCCCGACGTTGACCTTGCGACGCTGTTAAGCGATCCTGCCTTCGGTAAATTCGCCGGCAAGCGTGTAGAGCACGAGTCTTTGAGCGACGTATATCGCGATTATCTTTCGTTTGTGGGAGAGGTAAAAGCCGACACCGAGAAAAAAGCGCAGGTAAAAGCGCGTCAGGCGGCGGCAAAAGCCAAGTCGACACCCGGTAGCCTCACGGGGAACGGCGGCTCTTCACCGATTAGGACCTACGCTGATATGTCGGATGAAGAGTTTGAGCAAGAAATTGCAAAAGCGAAAGCGGGGGCACTGAAAAAATCATGAAATAAGGAGAAATAACTATGCCTAACATTAATACTACGATCACTTTACCCGTAGAAACGCAAACTTTTTACGACAGAACACTTTTGAAGCGAATGCTTCCTTATCTTGTGTTCATGCGCTTTGCGCAGAAAAAATCTATTCCGAAAAAATCGGGGAAAAAGATCAATTTCCGCAGATATACGCCTTTGCCCCCTGCCACCACGCCTTTAACGGAAGGAGTAACGCCCGAAGGGGAAACCTTAAATGTTGATCAGGTCGAAGCTGTAGTGAAATTCTATGGCCGTCATATTGAAAATAGCGACGAACTCGACCTCGTAGGTATTGACGACAGCCTCACGGAATCCTCCGAGCTTCTCGGCGAACAAGCTGGTTTGACCTTGGATACTTTAACGCGCAACGAGGTTTGTTCGGGTACCAACGTTCAATATGCTGGCGGCGTAACGGGGACGAGCAATGTTACCGCAAAAATTTCGAGTGAGGAAGTCAAAAAAGCTGTGCGTACCTTGAAAAAAGCAAATGCGCCGACGATTGATGGTTCGTATATCGGTGTCATTGACCCTGATATTTCCTACGACATTCAAAATGATCCTTTATGGATGGATGTTTCGAAATACAGCGGCGGTAAAGCGATCATGGACGGTGAAATTGGTAAACTTGGCGGTGTACGTTTCATTGAAACCACAAATACGCTTGTGAAAGAAGGAAAGATTCACTGCGCAATGATTATTGGTAAAGATGCCTATGGTGCCGTAGACATTGCAAATAAGAATTCGGGGCAAAAACCGAGAATCATTCTGAAGACTTTTGAAAGCGGCGGTACTTCCGACCCTCTCGAACAAAGACAAACGGTGGGCTGGAAAGCTCCGCATGTGGCTGTGCGTTTGAACGAGCTCGCGATGGTTCGTTTGGAAGTTGCCGTAAGCGAATAATAGAAGGAGGATTGAAATATGGCTGAAGTAAAAGAAAAAACAGTACAGATTCGTATTCCCAAGAGAGAAGACGAGAGTGAAATGAACTTTGTACCTGTTTGCATTAACGGAACAATCACGCAAATCAAGCGTGGAGAAACGGTAGAAGTTTCTGAAACGATTGCGAATATCCTGACGGAAGCAGGTTATCTCGATAGATAAGCTTACACTTATCCCTCACGTACATAGGGCGGCGGAGAGCTGCCGCCCTATGGATATGCGGTTTAATGGCAGTGCCGTTCGATTCGGAAAACCGCACTAAACGACAAGGAGACGAAATGAAACTTGGGGAAGTAAAAGCAGACGCCCTGAAACTGATGGGCATCGACAATTTAATGAACGTAACCTGGGGCGATATTGACGGATTGAAAAATCATCCCAGCTACGCGACGTATTTATTTGCAATGGTCGGGGCGATAAAAAGAGCTCTTGACCGCTTTTACGTTAAGGGCGCAATTGACTCGCCGATTCAAACGCTTAATGATTCTACCGCCGAGGCGGCGGATTTGAGCGATTATGGCGTAAACGACGTCTTGGCGAGGATGATTCCGAAGTACGTCGTAGGCGAGCTGTACGCAATGGAAGAGCCCGACGTCGCGGCGAACAGTCGAAACGAGTTTGAATCAGAGCTCGAAGAATATCTGAATATGCAATGTTTTCAACAGGAAACGGTGGACGTAGTTCACCCGATATGGTGAGCGTATGAGAGTGAACAGAAACAATCTGCGGAACAGAAAAATGCAAACGCTTACGAAGTTCCGCGGCGTGGATTACGCGTCGTCTCCTGTTGACGTAAAACCGTACCGCGCAACCGACGCGGCAAATTTTATATTACGCGACGATATCCTCCGTAAACGCCACGGTTTTGAACAGTTGTTGCACGTTATACCTGAGCTGCTTCAAGGCGATAGTAACGGCGAAGCCTCCGGCGGGAAATGGGAAACTAAATTCCAGAGCGTGGGCGGCGTTTGGCAGTATAACTCTACAACGTTAATTGTTCAAGCAATGTATCTAAACAGCAGTTCATTTTATAAAGTGATAATGCAGCGTTCGATTGGTGGATTGATCACATTAAAAAGCGTTGCGCCGATTGCTGAGCTTTTAAAAAATGCGACAAAGCCTGGTTCTGCGTTTTTGGTAGACGATAAACTCTATATTGCCTGCGGTGATTATCTTGTGTTTGACGGCGAGACGTTAAAAAGCGTTGCCACGGAAGCATTGACAAATCCCGATGCGGCATATGTACCGACTACGACAATCAATATTCCAAGATATGGAGACGATGCAACCGGCGACGAGTATACGAGTTACGAGTCAATAAACGCTTTAACGCCTTGGCGAAAAAACGTTTTGAAACAAGCGCCATTATATCAGGCCTTGGATTTGTCCACATGGGCGGAAAAAAAATCTATCTATAAACTGGATGATAAGTGCGAACCAGCACGCGAGGATTCGACAATCGTTCCGTTTGTACGTGTGGATTTTTCAGACGGCACATTTAAAGAATTTAAGCTGTCGTATGGCGAAGAGGGGGACTATTTTCGCCCCGTCTGGAAATATTGCGAGGTTGATGATATTGTAGGGGTTAAAGATTTCATTATGCTTGAGGGGAATATATTGACCTTTTCCTTTTTTACAAAAGATTGGTCTAATGCAACAGTATCGATATATTTCCGAACAGAAAAAGGTGCGAACGATACGGAGAGCTATACCAAGATATCCAAGCCCACGCGTGCATTGACGAGCTGCAACATTGGAACGTTGTTCGGGGTAGGTGGTTCAAGCGACCGAATATTCCTTGGCGGCTCAACGGAAACGCCGAATATTTGCTACTATTCCGCAAACAGCATATCCACGCAGGCAAATCCCACGTATTTCCCTGTAGATAATACGATAGTTTGCGGCGTGAATGAGTCACCGATAACGGCATTCCTGCGAGTGAGTGACGGTACAATGGCGGTATTCAAGTCAGCTTCCATGCCTGGTGACGTCGGCGTGTATTACGTCAGCGGAAACGCTGTTTCGACAACAGATAACGCAGGAGTAACACTCTGGCAGGAATTCTTTTCCGTAAAAGCTGGCGCAATCGAACAGTCGGGCGTGACAGTCAAAAATGTTGTCAATTTCGACGGTGATCCGTTATTTGTATCAAAGGACGGCGTATTCGCAATTGAGCTCTCGGCCAACGTAGCCTCCGCAGAACGCTACGCAAGAGCCCGAAGCAGAACAATCAATCCACGGCTAAGGGCGGCGGATATTTCGAAATTTACGACGTTTGCGTACAACGGAAAGCTGTACGTATCCGTAGGCGGAGAAGAAAAAGAGGTTTACGTGGCAGATTCGCGCTATCAATATACGATGAGCGGTGACGAGTCCGGCGGCTTTAATTATGAGTGGTTCCGTTTCACTGGTGTCGACGCATGGCATTGGTTTACGTTAGGCGGCGAGCTGTATTTCATTGATTCGCAGGGCTGGATTTGTAAATTCACAGATAAGTATGAAGACGTCTACACGACAGCAGACGGTGAATGTTCAATTTTTAAAAGCGACGGAAGTCAATACGTAAGCTACAACGCATCGGCGAAAACACTGTTGG
>JAFUMY010000129.1 GCA_017482415.1 Clostridia bacterium | reverse complement strand
GCTCGCCACTACTTTCGGAATCACTGTTGTTTTCTTTTCCTCCGGGTACTTAGATGTTTCAGTTCCCCGGGTTCCCCTCATACACCTATCTATTCAGTGTATGATAACGCGATGTTACTCGCGCTGAGTTCCCTCATTCGGATATCTGCGGATCTCAAGATATTTGCTCCTCCCCGCAGCTTTTCGCAGCTTGTCACGTCCTTCTTCGGCGCCATGTACCAAGGCATCCTCCGTAAGCCCTTTGTAGCTTGATCTTCTCTCTTTCTACTCGTCTCTCGTTTTAATTAAGAAAATTCTATCATTTTTACTCGGCTAATTTGCAGCCTCAAGAGCCTTAAAATTGCTTTTAACGTCTTTTGCTTTAACCAAATTAGCTTTACAACTAATATGAAAATTTCTCTTTGCCTTTCGTACTCGTCTTTATCTAGTTTCCTAAATAAATACTTTTACTATTTGCTATGCAGTTGTTAATCTTCTTTTTTGTCCTTCTCAACAGAGTCGGATGCTGTCAAAAAACGCTCTCGCTTACCGACAGCTTAGATATAATACCATTAAAAAAGGATAAAGTCAAGCGTTTTTTTTAAATTTTTGAAACTTTTTAAAATTTTTTCGACTTTTTTTATTCTTTCCTTTTTCACGCTTTTTTATCCGCCTTTTTGGAAAAAACTCCTATTATATATAATATAGTCGCGCGCATAAGCAAAAAATAAACGCATTCCTATCAGGAACGCGCTTTTTGAGCCTTATCGGCATCCGCTGCAAGTTTTACAGTTCCCAGAGCATTTTTTGCTCTGCTTTCCCGTTGCAGAATACATTTCTCCTGAATAGTCCCGCTCGGTCTCACCGCCGCAATCAGGACAAGACACTTTATCGGTGTATACGCGGACAAGCTCTTCAAAGCGTTTTCCGCAGGCTTTGCATTTGTATTGTAAAAAAGGCATGCTTTCCTCCTTAGTGCCGTTTTCTATATTATACCCCTAAGAAAAAAATTTTGCAAGCGTTTTTTCATTACAGGATTGCTTTCCCCTCTAAAAAGCTTTCAAAGAAGCCTGCAACGTCTAAGCCACTCTTTTCAAAACACCCGATTAACGCATTCGGCTCGCACATGGTATAGGCATTTGTGCTATAATATTTCCGAAGCGAAGCAAAAAATTTCTTGTCTCCAACACTTTTTCGAAGGGTATCCAGCATCACGACCGCTTTATCAAAGGACAAGCATTTATACTCGTACTCGCTTAAATAGTCTTTCAGATTTCGAGTCATTCGCGTGTCCGTTCTACCCAACACGCTGCCGTAAACGTCGTAATAGGAACGGTATTCCTTCAACGCCGCCGTCACCACGTCCTCGCGCGTATAGCCATACTTTTCATATTTTTCAAAAAACGTGATTGCAAAATACTCCGCCAAGCCCTCGTCCTGCCAAGCGTTATCAAGCGCATTGCTCCCCACGACACCGTACCACCACTGATGTGCCGTTTCGTGCGCAATCGCGCGAGGCTTCTCCTCCGTTTGCAGACCGTCGGAAAGCATGGTAAGACAGGGATATTCCATACCGCCGTAGCAAAACCCCGTTTGTGCCACGGAATAGCTTGTATACGGATACGCCCCAAAGGTTTCTTCATAGAACGCGAACGCTTCCGTAACCGTTTCCAAGGTCCTTGTTGGCGTTTCGTCCGTATAGTAGTAATACCGCAGCGTTTTTCCGCCGATTTCAGCGTTAATTTCACGGAATTCGTCCGACAGCACCAAAGCGAAATCCCGCACGTTCGACCGAGACATGGTATAGACCTTTTTACTTTCGAGCACCCGTTCATCCGTGATTTCGCCCGTTGAAGCGACCGTGTATTCCTTGGGCACGGTAAGGGTCATTTTATAGTCCGCGCATTCCGAATAAAACGGATCGCCGTCCGAATAATACACGCTCTCCACAAAGCCGCCGTTTTGCATTCCGCAAAGTATCGGAAAGAAATTACCGAGGTTTATGGTATGTTCCGTAATCCCCGTGCGGTGGTCCACCTGGGCAAGCTTGGTCATGAACCCGATATCAAGCACCACCTTATCTCCAGGGAAAAGGGATTTTTCGAGATAGACGTATAAAACATTCTCATCCTCGCCCATCACCTCCCAATTTTTCGAGCCGTTGACGCTGGAAACCACGATTTCGCCGTAGCTTTCGCCGTTATAATACGCGGCGTTTTCGTATGCATCGGAAATGGGACGATAGAGCGCGTCCTTGCGATAGGCATTGGGATAAAGCTGAAATTTCAGAACGGAAAGCTCGTTTTCCGTGCCGTTCTCAAAGGTACATTTGAGCGTACCCGTCAGCGTTTTACACTCGGGCACGTATTCGGCGTTAATCTCATACCTGCTGCTTGCATACGTTTCCTTTTTACAACCGACAAACGTACTGCATACCCCTGCCGCGCAAATGAGCGCAAGCATACATCCCAAGACCTTTTTCATGGATTTATCCTCCTATCTCATAGAGTATACTATGAATCGATAGAAGAAAATATGCCAAACGGGCGCGGCGAATCGCCGCGCCCGTTATTGATATGAAGAAAACACGGCGGTTGCCGTGTTTTACATACTTTTTATTGTCAAGCTTTAAGGCTTTATGCCTCACGCTCTGTACCAATAGAAATTGTCGTAGACGTTGTTCAGATAGGATGCGATTCGGGTCGGTCTTGCGAAATCGGACTCGGGAATCGGGTCGCCCGAGCCGCCTCCAAGAATCGTCGTTACATACCAGCCCGTCGTGTTCTTAAACTCAATATCTACAAGCTTTCGGCATTTTTCAAACGCGCAGAAGCCGATTTCTTTAACGTTTTCGCCTACCACAAGCGTAGCCAACGCGTCGCAATTCGAGAACGCGGAGTTGCCAATCTTCGTGACCTTGTCCCCGATTACCACGCCCGTAAGAGCTCTG
>JAFUMY010000128.1 GCA_017482415.1 Clostridia bacterium | reverse complement strand
TAACGAGCTTTTTTTCAATGCCGTTTGTGCCCATATAGAAAATTTCCGCTTCACCGTTTGCTTGTAGCTCTTCGATGAGGGCGAGGTTGGGGACAACGTGTCCTGAGCTGCCACCGCCCGTAAAGAGAATTTTTTTCATATTCACCTGCCGTTTGCGTTTTTATTATATTATAGACGGAATAAGCTCTGGATATTCCAAAAAGAAAAAACGCCCGATGTTTTCGGGCGTTCGTCGCGTACATGGTATGCCTATTTACTTATACAGCCGTGCGATAGAGACAGCATAATTTTTAATTTGTTCTCTTAAATTTTCAGGGGAGAGAAGCTTGATGCCCGTTCCGAAAGACAGAATACGCCGAACGAGCGGCTCGCTGACGGGCAAGGTTGCTTCGGCGTAGTATTTATTGCCTTGTTTTCGTACCGTTTCCGCTCCCAGCCAGTCGACGACGCGTTCTACCGCGCTTTTTTGCACCTCAAAGCAGACGTCGACGGTTTCCACGCGTTCGTGTAAGGAAAGGGGTACGTCCTCGTTGTTAAAGGGACGTCGCCGAAAATAGCCTTTCGTTTTCGAGGCGGAAACAATTCTGCCGATAGAGAGCAACCGAAATTCTCGCTCCAAATGACAAAAGGCATAGACGTAGAGCTTTTCACGGTCAAAGGCGATTAAGTGCGGTTCGATTTTTTGGGATTCGCGTTCCCCTTTTTCGGAGAGGTATTCGATATCCATAATCAGGTTGCGTTCGATACAAAATTCGATAAGGCGCAGCTTGTCTGTTTGTGTGCGGGTATCCCCAAACGGTTCGCCGTTTAAAAGCAATGCGCCAAGCTCGGCGAACATGTATAAGGGACGGGTCTCCGATTTTTTCTCTGCGGAAAGCTTGCGTTTTGCTTCCAAGTATCGTTCGTCGGGGTCGCGGGAATAGGCGAGCGCCAACGCCTCGGTTGTCGTTTCGTATTCGCGCTCGGTCAAAAAGCCTATGGGGAGCTTGTAATTGTCGGGGACGCAAATACCGCCGTCTCTGCCACGCTTGACTTGGACGGGCAAATGTGCGGAAAGAATCTCCACGTAACGGTAGACGGTACGCGTAGAAATTTCATAGCGTTCGGAAAGATAGGGCGCAGTGACCCTGCGCTTGGATAATAAATCGAATAATATGTTAATTAGAATGGAGTATTTCATGGCTAAAATTATACCATAATATGACAATTATTGTCAAGTTTTGCAGGTGGAGATTTTTTTGTCGAAAAACGTCTAACTTCTCGCGTGCGCGTGAAATATGGGAAAACACGGATAAAACGCTTGACAATTCAAGAAAAAAAGTGTAAATTTAGTAGTAAGATTTTATAGATGTTTTCCGAAAGTTTTTTCGGTGGAAAAGGAGAGAGATATGGCAGTAAACGTAATGGATACGCTTCGTGCGCGCGGTTTTGTCAAACAGACGGTTTTTGAAGAAGAACTGTATGAAAAGCTCGGCAAGGAAAGCGTGCCTTTCTATATTGGGTTCGACCCCACGGCAGATTCCTTGCACGTAGGGCATTTCATGCAGCTTATCGCAATGCACCATATGCAGGAGGCAGGGCATAAGCCCATTATCCTTATCGGCGGCGGTACGGCGATGGTCGGCGATCCTTCGGGTAGAACGGATATGCGTTCGATGATGACAAAAGAAACCATTCGCCATAACGTGGAATGCTTCAAAAAGCAGATGTCGAAATTCATCAGCTTTGAGGGCGAGAACGCTGCAATTATCGTAGACAACGGTGATTGGCTGTTGAATTTGAACTACATCGATTTCTTGCGTGAAATCGGCGCGCATTTCTCCGTCAACAGAATGTTGAGTGCGGAATGCTTTAAACAGCGTTTGGAAAGAGGTCTTTCCTTCCTCGAATTCAACTACATGCTGATGCAGGCATACGATTTCCTTGTATTGCATAGGGAATACGGCTGCTCGTTAGAGCTTGGCGGCGATGATCAGTGGAGTAATATCCTCGCAGGCGCGAACTTGATTCGCGTTAAGGAGCAAAAGCCTGCCTTTGCGATGACCTTTACCCTGCTTACGACCTCGGATGGCAAGAAGATGGGTAAGACGGCAAAGGGCGCGGTATGGCTGGATGAAAACAAGACGACGCCGTATGAATTCTATCAGTATTGGAGAAACATTGCGGACGAGGACGTTGAAAAGTGTATGAAGCTTCTTACCTTCCTCTCGCTTGAAGAAATCGAAACGCTTTGCCAGCATAAGGACGAGCGTATCAATAAGGCGAAAGAGGTGCTTGCTTACGAGCTTACGAAAGAGGTGCACGGCAAGGAGAAAGCGGATTTAGCGCAAAGCCAGGCACAGGCGGCGTTCGGCGGCGCAAATGCTGAGCTTTTGACGAAGGAAGTAACGGACGTGAATACGGTCGTAGACGCAATGGTAGCCGCTGGAGTTGCGAAATCGAAAGGGGAAGCGCGCCGACTTATCGAGCAGGGCGGCGTTTCCGTGGACGAAACGAAGGTTGCAGATCCGAATATGCCGATTCCTGCAAACGAGTTCGTTTTGCATAAAGGCAAGAAGGTACATTTGAAAATAGTTGTGAAATAATCACGTGCGCGTATGCGCGGCGCGAACTGCTCCGCGTGTACGCGTTTTGTGTTTTTTTAGGGCACGGTGAGCTATGGAAAAGTCTGTGCGCACGGTTTATGCGCCGCATGAAAGCGAAAAAATAATCGAAAAGTCCCGATTTATCACGTACAGCACGCACGTGGAAAGCGAGGAAGAAGCGAGGGCGTTTCTTGCAAAAATCCGCTCCGCGCATTCGCTTGCCACGCACGTTTGCTATGCGTTTATTTCGGACAAAGTAGGAAATTTGCAACGCTTTTCCGACGACGGTGAGCCGCAGGGCACGGCTGGCGTTCCCATTCTCGAAGTATTGAAGAATAAAAAGCTATTCGAAACCGCAGTTGCGGTAGTTCGGTATTTCGGCGGAATCAAACTCGGGGCAGGCGGTCTTGTCCGCGCGTACTCCTCGTCGGCGGCGGAGAACTTAGACGGCGCGGATATACGAGTTTTAGAGATGTGCGCCGAGCGGTTCATTACCGTGGACTACACGGGTGTGGACAGCGTGCAAAAATATATTTCAACGCATACCTGCTCCCTGCTTTCGACCGATTACGGTGAGAAGGTTGTTTTCCGTTTGGCGGTTAAAAAAACGGATGCAGACGGCTTTTGCTCCGCGCTTGTGGACTATATGCAGGGCAGGGTAGAGATTGCAAACGGCGAGGAATATTATGCGCCGTTTAAAGAGTAAATCAAGGAGGGAAACCTTATGAAATATTGTAAATTACGTGAAGATATCGTAGCTTCGAGTATTGTGATGGGCTGTATGCGTATTGCGGATAAGCCGTTGACGCAGACGGAGGCGGTCATTATCGAGGCATTGAAATCGGGGGTAAATATGTTCGATCTTGCGGACGTATATGCAGACGGCGACGCAGAACGCGTTTTCGGTGTTGCAATCCGTGATTTGGAGCTCCCGAGAAAGGAATATCTTGTACAGACGAAATGCGGAATTCGGAAAGAGAATGGCAGAATCAACCGTTTCGATTTCTCGAAAGAGCATATTATGACCTCCGTAGACGACAGTTTGCGTAGGCTGAATATGGAATATATCGACGTGCTTTTACTGCACCGTCCCGATGCATTGGTGGAGACGGAAGAGGTTGCGGAGGCGTTCGAGCGGCTTCGTGCGGCGGGCAAGGTTCGCGCCTTTGGCGTTAGCAATTTCTCGGCAGGTCAGATGCAGCTTTTTGAGGCGGCGGGCTTGGAAATCGTAGCGAATCAAATGCAATTCTCGCTCGGTCATACCGCGCCCGTAGACGCGGGTTTCAACGTAAACATGTACAAAGAGGAATCGGTTACCCGTGCAGGGGATTCCTTAGAATACTGCCGTGCGAACGGGATTGCGATGCAGGCATGGTCACCCCTTCAATACGGTTTCTTCCACGGCACGTTTATCGGTTGTCCTGCGTTCCCCGGCTTGAATGCAGAGCTCAGCCGACTTGCGGAAAAATACAACTGCGCGCCTTCGGCGATTGCGATTGCTTGGATTTTAAGGCACCCTGCCTTCAAGCAGGTAGTGACGGGCACGAGCACGCCCGAGCACATGTCCGAGCTGATTGCGGCGGCGGATATCGAGCTCACGCGCGAAGAATGGTACGCGTTATACATGTCCACGGGCAGAGTCCTGCCCTAAACGCGAGGCATTCCCTTGACAGGAAGTCGAGGAACTCAGTTTCTCGTGGGTGTGGGCAAAGCCCACGAAAGGTAGCCATTCCTAAAGCAAGCAGTGCTTGCGCTTTACTGCGAAGCAGTCAACACGCATGAGCGTGGACGGACAGGAAGTCGAGAAACTCAGTTTCTCGTGGGTGTGGGCAAAGCCCGCGAAAGGTATCCATTCCTAAAGCAAGCAGTGCTTGCGCTTTACTGCAAAGCAGTCAACACGCATAAGCGTGGACGGACAGGAAGTCGAGAAACTCAGTTTCTCGTGGGTGTGGGCAAAGCCCACGAAAGGTAG
>JAFUMY010000127.1 GCA_017482415.1 Clostridia bacterium | reverse complement strand
GTAATACCGAGCTTTCGGGGATGTTCCGTGCATCCTCGTTCGGAAAATCCGCGCCGGGTGCAGCCGACCTTGCCATCGAGACGTTGACGAGTGGTTATTCTACGGTGATTGCGGACATGGGTGGCTCCTATCAATGGGCAGGTAGTGAAATCCTGCGCGAGCATACCGAGCGGGAAAACGAAGATGGAACGAAAACCTTTACAATCAAAATACAAGAAGATTTGACATTTTCGGACGGAACGCCCATTCGCGCAGAAAACTATTTGGTTGCGCTGCTTGTAGGTAGCAGTAAAGTCATGCGAGAGGCGGGCGGCGGCGAGTCTGCGGGGATGACCTTAGTCGGCTACGAAGCGTTTAACGGTTATGACGGCTCGGGCGAGCCCGTGCCCTTTTCAGGGGTAAGGCTTTTAGACCCATATACCTTTTCCGTGACGGTTAAAAAGGAATATGCGGACTATTATTACGCCCTGCGTTACGGTGCCTTTACCCCCGTTTCGATGGGATTATACGCAGGCAGGTATGCGTTGAAGGACGATGGACAGGGCGCGTATATCGAAAAAGGTTTTTATCAAAAGGAGGAAAAAAACGGTGTTTCTTCCTACGTAATGGCGGCGACGCTTGTGAAGAATATGTCCTCGGTTTCTGAAAAAGAATTCCCCTATTCGGGGCCGTATTTTGTCGAGAATTACGATGCGGCAACGAGAGTGGCGACGCTACGTCGAAATACGCGATATAAAGGGGATCATCGTGGTAGGGCAACGATTGACAAGCTCTCTTACGTGAAAATTATTTCTGAAACGCAGCTCGATCAGTTAAAAAAAGGTAGAGTGGACGTTTTGGCTGGAGTGACTGGGGGTGAGGAAACGCGCGCGGCACTTGCGCTTGTAGACGGCGTTTCGTTCAAGGAAACGCATTACGATCGCGCAGGGTATGGGAAGCTTGCCTTCCGTTGCGATTTCGGGCCTACGCAGTTTGCAGAGGTGCGTAGAGCGGTTATGCATACGATTGACCGCGAGGAGTTTGCGCAGGTGTTTACAGGCGGCTATGGCAGCGTGGTGCATGGACCCTATTACGTGGGTTCGGCGGCGTACTTGGCTATGAAGGATAAGCTGCAACTAAATCGGTATGAGTACAGCATTGAAAAGGCAAAAGAGAATCTCCGTGCAGGCGGTTGGATATACAATGCGGACGGTAGTAGCTACGATGATGCAAAGGGCGGGATTCGCTATAAAAAGCTTTCGGGCTACGAAAAAACGTATAACAATCTTGCGTTTGCGGCGACGGATAATAAATATAAGACGGTCAAGGTGGATGGCGAGTATTATATGCCGCTCGTTATTAACTGGATGGGAACACAACCCAATGCGGTTACCGATCAGTTGATTACCGCATGGCAGAATAATGCAAATGCCGGTGAGAGAATCGGTATGTATATCACCTATGCATCGGGGGATATGAATTCGGCACTGTACGGGGAATACTGCCAAATGCCTGCGTATGGTTTTACGAGGGCGAAATACGGCGCGGTGAATTTTGCAACGGGCTTTACGAGTGCGGTATACGATCAGTCGTTCGCGTGGACGCTCGATCCTGAAATGTATGACAATTACAGTACGAACTATCTTCGTGACCCTGCTGATTTTTACGCATAAAACGAGGTAGCTATGGCGAAATATATTTTAAAGCGACTCTTGTATATGTTGGCGGTGCTGCTCATATTGTCCTTTTTGGTGTTTGCTGTATATAACATGCTACCTGTGGACAAGGCGGCGGATATGGCAATGCAGGAGATTGCGGCGAATAAGCATTTGAATTATGCCGAGCGGTATTTGTATTGGCAGCGTCGATACGGCTTGGACGGCGGAATCGTGCTTCGGTATTTTCGTTGGTTGGGATTCGCGCCCTTTTACGACGGTCGGTATAGCGGTTTGATACAAGGGGATTTTGGGAGCTCCGTCGTTTACGGAAAACCCGTTGTCGAGGTCATCAAAGCACCCCTTCTCAATACCGTATTTTTAAATCTATTCGTGGCGGTAGCGGCGCTCGCGATTACCATACCGCTCGGTATATTTTGCGCAGTTAAAAAGGGGAGTAAACGCGACCTTGCCGTGCAGGTAGGCACAATCATCGGATATAGCATGCCTGTATTCATCACGGCAATTTTATTTATTTGGCTATTCGCCGTGAAGCTGGATATTTTTCCCGTATCGGGCATGTCGTCGGTGGGGAAGGATTATACGGGCTTTCGCGCGTTTTTGGATAAGCTGTACCATTTTGCGCTGCCGCTAATCGTTATGACCTTTTGTTCGCTTGGCGGTATGACGCGCTACGTCCGCGCGGCGATGGTGGAGGCTCTGCGACTCGATTGCGTGCGAACGGCAAGGGCAAAGGGGCTTCGGGAACGGCTCGTGGTCAAAAGCCATGCCTGGCGAAACGCGCTCATTCCCGTTGTTGCACTCGTCATCGGGTGGCTGCTCGGTGTGTTTTCCGGGTCGATTATGATAGAGAATATTTTCGGAATCAATGGAATTGGAAAGGTATATTTCGACGCGCTGACCGCTGGAGATAACGAAATTGTTTTGGCAATGCAAATGTTTTACGTGCTGCTTGCGCTTGTGGGTAATCTGCTTGTGGACCTTGCCTACGGATTCGTGGACCCGAGGGTGCGGTTGGCGTGACGTTCGTTAAAAGGGGTAAGAAAAATGGGAAAGGACGGAAAAAGAAATATCATCAAACGAGTATACGAGGGTACCGTGTCTGCGATGAAAACCTTTTTTCGGTGGCTGCGCAGGACGGTGCTCGGCTCGAAAACGGAATGGCTTGGCGCGGAAAAAATTGAAAGTCCGTCCACCCTTTTACGAAAAAATTTTCTGCGCAAAAAATCGGCGGTTGTAGCTTCCGTATTTTTTATCGGTTTGTTTTTATTTGTGTTTATTGCGCCGTCGTTCGTTGCCTTGGACGTGAATTATACCGACCCACTGCAACAGAACGTTGCTCCCATTTATTCGTTGCGAAAAGCTCCGCGCGGTTTGAAAACGGACGTTAAGGATATTAACGGATTTTCCGATTTTACCGTTGGGCTTTCGGGGAATGGAGAGGTCTACGTTTGGGGAAATACCTTGAACCGTTTGAACGGTTTAGACGTTGCGAAAATTCCAAGTTCGGTATCATCGGGAGCTTCTTTTGTTGCGGCGGGGAAAGATCACGTTTTAGCGGTTACGAATGAGGGAGAGCTTGTCGGCTGGGGGGATAAAAGCTGTGGTCAGTATGGTACGGAACCGGTCTTAAATGCGCTATCCATGCCCAAAGCCCTGGAAGAGCGGCTCCCTCCCAACAGCGTGCAAGGGCTTTCCTGCGGTTATCAGGCAAGCGCACTTGTTTTTAAAGACGGCAGCGCGTATCTTTGGGGAAATCTCAACGCGGTTGGGAATCTGGCACTTTTAAACGAAGAGCTCAACGGCGTTTCCACACAGAAAATCGTATTTACGAATTCGGCTGCGGTTGGTTTGACAAAAGCAGGAGAAATTAAAACGGGAACGGAGATTTTTCGCTTGGCAATAAGCTCGAAAAGAGGCAGAATATCCTCCTTCAACGCGTACATGGTAGGCAGAAAAGCAGTAGACGTGGCGGCGGATAATAAATGTATTGCCGTGCTTTTGGAGGACGGAGAGCTCGTGGTGGCGGGCGCATTTGAGAACGCCGAGGACGTTTTGCCGATTTTAGAGGACGGAGAGAGGTTTTTGTCGGTTAGCGGCGGCACGCGGCATTTTGTCGGCGTTACGAATCGGGGGAAGGCGCACGCATGGGGCGGAAATGCGTATGGTCAATGTGAATTGAAAAAGCAAGGCGGGATTACGCGGGTGTTTGCGGGCTCACTGCAAACGTATACGGTCGGGGAAAACGGTGCATTAAAGGAAAGTGTAGGCTTGAAAGGGTATCTGATGGGTACGGACGGCAGAGGACGAGACGTTTTCGCGCGGATTGTGCACGGTGGTAAAATGACCTTGACAATTGGCGCGGTCGCGGTGATTGTATCCTCGCTGATTGCGGTGCTCGTCGGTTGTGTTTCGGGGTACTTTGGCGGCTGGGTAGACTTGCTTTTAATGCGCATTACCGAGATTTTTTCTTCCATTCCCTTTTTACCGTTTGCGATGCTCTTATCGCAAATCATTAAAAATTATAACGTATCCGAAACCATGCGCATTTTCATTATTATGCTTATTTTAGGCGCGCTCTCTTGGACGGGTTTGGCACGCATGATAAGGGGGCAGGTATTAGCTGAACGCGAAAAAGAGTTTGTTTTAGCGGCACGTGCAATGGGGGTCAAGGAAAGCAAAATTGCCTTTAAACACGTTTTGCCAAACGTCGTTTCGGTAATCCTCGTCAGCATGACGCTCGATTTTGCGGGCTGTCTTTTGACGGAATCCTCCCTTTCCTATCTCGGATTCGGCGTTCAGCCGCCAAGACCCACTTGGGGGAATATGCTAAGCGGCAGCAACAACAGTACGGTCATTCAGCATTATTGGTGGCAATGGCTTTTCCCTGCGCTGTTTTTGTCCCTTGCCGTAATCTGTATCAACGTGATTGGTGACGCTTTACGCGACGCGCTCGATCCAAAGGGGGAGAAGAATTGATGGGCGATGCAAATGCCTTGTTGCAGGTGAAAAATTTGACGGTGGAATTTCAAACCCGAAAGGGCGTATTCCGTGCGGTAGACGGCGTATCCTTTTCTATGGAGCGCGGGAAAACTTTGGCAATCGTTGGGGAGTCAGGCTCGGGAAAATCGGTGACGGCAATGAGCGTTTTGCGATTACTCGATGATAACGGTAAAATCGTTTCAGGGGAAATTCTATTTAAAACGGAAGCGGAAACAACCGACCTTGTTCAGCTACCTTTAAAAAAGATGTACGGGATCCGCGGCAATCGTATTTCGGTCATTTTTCAAGAGCCGATGACGGCGCTTAACCCTGTTTTTTCTATTGCGCGACAGCTTTCCGAGCCTTTTCGTATCCACCGCGGCTTATCTAAAAAGCAAGCGCGAGAGGAGGGAATCAAAATGCTGGAAGCGGTGCGGATTCCAAATCCCGAAAGAGTGATGAAGGACTATGCGCACCGATTATCGGGAGGAATGCGGCAAAGAATCATGATTGCTATGGCGCTTGCCTGCCGTCCAGAAATCCTAATCGCGGATGAACCGACGACGGCGCTCGACGTTACCATTCAGGCGCAGATTTTGCGTTTAATGCGTCGATTGCAAACGGAGAACGGTACGTCGATTTTGTTTATTACGCACGACCTTGGCGTGGTCAACGAGGTGGCGGACGACGTTGTGGTTATGTACTGCGGACAGGTGGTTGAACGCGTACCTGCCCCCGTTGTTTTTCAATTGGGAGGGTATAGTCATCCGTATACGGAGGGGCTGATAGCGTCTATTCCAAGCGGTAAAAAGGCAGGGGCGCACTTGGAGTCGATTCCAGGGAACGTGCCTTCGCCTTTTGACGTGCCAAAGTGTTGCCGTTTTGCGCCGCGCTGTAAATATTGCACGGAGAAATGTAGGACGGAACCGCCCGAGCTTGTCGAGGTGGAAAAGGAACATTTCGTGCGTTGCTTTTATGCGAAGAAGGAGGAAAGGAAAAGTGAAGAGCACAGACGTCTTGTTGTCGATCGAACGTCTTAAAAAGTATTTTCCAATCCGCAAAGCTTCTTTATTCCAAAGAGGCCGTCGGTATCTTCGCGCAAACGAGGAAATCACCCTTTCGATAAAGCGAGGGGAAACGTTTGGCTTGGTTGGAGAGAGCGGTTCGGGGAAATCGACCTTGGGTAGAACGTTGCTTCGATTATACGAGCCGACTTCGGGAAAAATTCAATATTTTGGCAGGAGTCTTTCAGAGTTTTCGCCCCGATATTTAAAAAACGCAACAGAAAAAGAAGAAGGGATTGAGCTTACCAAATTAACCAAAGGGGAAATGCGGCTGTTGCGTAAGGATTTGCAGATTATTTTTCAAGATCCGTATTCCTCCCTCGACCCGAGAATGACGGTTGGCCAACTCATCGAAGAGGGGGTGGCGACGCATCGCTATTATAAGCGCGGCTCCAAGGAGATGCAGACCTACGTTTTGAAGATTATGCAGGATTGCGGCTTGCAGCCGCATATGCTGCACCGTTATCCCCATCAATTTTCGGGAGGGCAAAGGCAGCGGATTGCGATTGCGCGTGCGCTCGCTGTGAAGCCGAAATTTATTGTCTGCGACGAGTGTGTTTCTGCGCTCGACGTGTCCATACAGTCACAGATACTCAATCTTTTAACCGATTTAAAGCAAAAAGAGGGGCTAACTTATTTGTTTATTTCCCACGACCTTTCTGTCGTTCGTCACGTATCCGATCGGATAGCGGTTATGTATTTAGGTGGAATTGTAGAGCAAGGAGAGGCGGAAGAGGTATTTTCAAGCCCAAGACACCCCTATACAATTGCGCTAATCAGCGCGATTCCGACTACGGAACAAGGAAAGGAGTCCGAAGAAAAAATTTTCTTATCGGGGAGTCTGCCAAGCCCGATTTCTCCGTCTGCGGGTTGTCCGTTTCATACCCGTTGTTTTATGGCGCAGGAATGCTGTAAACGCATACCTGCCCCTATCGTAGAGGTGACGGAAGGGCATTTTGTTGCCTGCCATTTTGCCGAGCTGCCCACGGCGGAAAAAAGAGCGCTTGCGAAAGAGCGGAAAAGGACGTCGCCATGAGGCGGCGTTTTGGCTTTTTTTAAGGCTTTGAGAAAAATTATGATGAAATGCGGAAAAAATGAAGAAAAAAACGTAAAAAAATATAAATTCTATCCCACAAATCTTGACAAAGAAGAGGGGAAAGTATTATAATGTAGTGTAGAAAAATACGGAATAAATTCCGTAAAAAACATTTGGAGGATATAATGGTACCCCTATCAATCGTAATCGTAATACTGGTTCTTCTGTCTGGATTCTTTTCTGGAACGGAAACGGCGTTTTCTTGTGCGAACAAAATCAAGCTGAAAACGTATGCAGCGCAAGGCAAGAAAAATGCAAAAGCCGTGTACAAATTCGCGGATGAAAAATACGACAAGCTCGTTACGGCAATCCTTGTCGGAAACAACGTCGTTAACCTGACGGCTTCCGCGCTCGGTACAATCCTGTTTGCGATGGTTATTAAAGAAGGCGATTTGGCGGCTACGGTCTCCACGATTGTGCTCACGGTCGTCGTGCTCCTTTTCGGTGAAATTACGCCGAAGTATTTTGCGAGTGTCTATCCCGAAAAAGTCTGTTTCTTGTTCTATCCCTTGATGCAGCTGTTCTATTGGATATTGATGCCCGTTTGTAAGATTTTTGACCTTTATAAAAAAGGTTTAGCAAAGCTGTTCAAGCTCAAAAAAGACGAAACGGTAACGGATGAAGAGCTGCTTTCCTTGGTCGAGGAAGCGGAGGAGAGCGGTACGTTGAAAGAGGACGAATCCGAGCTCGTGCGTTCTGCGCTTGAATTCGACGATCTTAAGGTCGAGGATATCTTAGTACCCCGTGTGGACGTCATTGCGGTGGACGAGGACTCGACAATGGAAGAAATTCGTGAAAAGTTCGAAAAATCGGGCTATTCTCGTCTTCCTGTCTACAAGGAAACGATTGACAACGTCATCGGGCTTATCCACGAGCGCGATTTCTTCAACAGCTACGTGAAAGGCGAAAAGGAAATCGGGCATTTCGTGCAGGATATTGTGTTTACAACGGAATACACCCGTATTTCCACCCTCTTGAAACAGCTCCAAAAACAGAAAATTCATATGGCGGCGGTTTCCGACGAGTACGGCGGTTTGCTTGGTATCGTGACGCTTGAGGACGTTTTGGAGGAGCTCGTTGGTGAAATCTGGGACGAGCACGACGAGGAAGAAGTACATTTTGGTAAAATTTCCGACGGAGAATACTGGGTGGACGGTAAATGCGAGCTGGAAGCGTTCTTTGAAATTTACGAAAAAGAGGTTTCCGACGAGGAATACGATTCGAATACCGTTGGCGGTTGGGTGACGGAGCTTTACGGCGGCATTCCCCCGATTGGTGAAACGGTACGTTTTGAAAATATCGAGCTCAAAATTGTAAAAGCAACGAAACAAAAGGTACTCAAAGTGCGTTCGTATATCGTAGAGGTTGCGGACGAGGATGAGGACGAAGACTAATAAAAAAAATAATAAAACGAGGTAAAGAATATGGCAACAATTTTGGTTACCGGCGGTTGCGGCTATATTGGTTCGCATACCGTATTAGAGCTTTTGAACAAAAATTACGACGTAGTCGTCGTGGATAATTTCAGCAATTCGAGCTACGAGAGCTTGCGCCGCGTGCAGAAAATCACGGGCAAAGAGGTTACCTTCTACGAAGCGGATATCCGCGATGAAGCGATGATGACGAAGATTTTTGATGCGCATACCTTTGATGCCGTTATCCATTTCGCTGCGTTTAAGGCAGTCGGCGAAAGCTGTAAATTGCCTTTGAAGTACTACGAAAACAATATCAGCGGTACGGTTTCTTTGTTGCAGATTATGGACAAACACAACGTTAAGAAAATCATTTTCTCGTCCTCTGCGACCGTATACGGTGATCCCGAGCGTTTGCCTTTGGACGAAAATTGCCGTCTTTCGACGACGAACCCTTACGGCAGCACCAAACTCATGATGGAAATGATTATGCAGGACGTTTACAAGGCGGACAATGCCTGGAACATTATTCTGCTTCGTTATTTCAATCCCGTTGGGGCGCATGAAAGCGGCTTAATCGGCGAGGACCCGAAGGGTATCCCCAACAACTTAATGCCGTTCGTTGCGCAGGTTGCAAGTGGGAAATTGTCCTGCATCAACGTCTTTGGTAACGACTACGATACGCCCGACGGAACGGGGGTTCGCGATTATATTCACGTAGTGGATTTGGCGCTTGGGCATATCGCTGCAATCGAGCATTGCAATGATACGGGGGTACATATCTATAACCTCGGTACGGGTCACGGTTACAGTGTTTTGGATATGATTCACGCATTTGAAAAGGCATGCGGCAAAAAACTGCCCTATAAGATTTGTGAACGTAGACCTGGGGATATTGCAACCTGCTATGCAGCGCCCGATAAAGCAGCAAAGGAATTGCATTGGACGGCGAAAAACGGCATTGAAGAAATGTGCGCTTCGCAGTGGAAGTGGCAGAGCGGTAATCCCAACGGTTACGAAAACTAAGCTTAGACAAGCGAGGATTTGCGCTTATGGTGCAACCCGATGCAATTATCCGTTCTAAACGCAAGACGTTGTCGATTGGTATCGATTCGTTCGGTCGGTTGACCGTCCGCGCTCCGCTCTCGTGCAGCGATGAGCGGATTTTCGCGTTTTTACGTGAAAAGGAAGCATGGATTTTAAAGAAACAGGCGCAAAGGCAGGGGGCAGGTATCAGTTTACCGCCCGAAAATTTGCACGGCTATGAGCTGTTGCTGCTTGGAAAACGCCACGAAATTTTGCTTGCGGACATCAAAGAAGTGCGTTTTGATAGAGAGAATTCGCGGATATTTTTACCTATACAAAAATCCCGTGAACGGATTGTAAAATGGTTAAAAGACAATGCAAAGCGTATCTTTACGGCTGAGACGGAGCGCACGGCAAAAGCGATGGGCGTTCGCTACGGGAAGATTTCGGTGAACTCCGCAAAAAGTCATTGGGGAGTTTGTTCGGGGACGAACGATATTCGCTATTCCTTTCGCTTGCTCTATGCCCCAAAAGAGGTTATCGCTTACGTAATTGTGCACGAGCTTGCGCATACAAAGCATAAAAACCATTCTGCGGCGTTTTGGAAGGAAGTCGCACGCTACGAGCCCGACTGGAAGGAAAAGCGGCGTTGGTTAAAGCTTCACGGCGGTTTAATGGAAGTTTTTTAATGCAAAATCGGGTTTAAGCTTTGCTTATTCCAAGGACAAAAAGGGAAGAAAAACGTTTAATCGCAAGGCTTTTGCGGTATAAATGTAAGGGAAGAATTTTCCGAAAGAGGAAACTATGTTAGAATTAAAAAACGTCAGCTATCGTGTACAGGACGAGCTGGGCGAAAAAGAAATATTAAAGGATGTCAATTTGACGCTTGACGAACGGTTCGTGGCATTCACGGGCCCCAACGGCGGCGGTAAATCGACCCTTGCAAAGGTAATCGCAGGGATTATCAAGCCCACGACGGGCAGAATTTATTTAGACGGCGAGGATATTACCGAGCTGTCGGTGACCGAACGCGCGAAAAAAGGCATTTCATACGCCTTTCAGCAGCCCGTGCGCTTTAAAGGCATCACCGTTCGCGATTTAATCAATATTGCAGCGGGGAAGACCTTGAAGGTCTCCGACGCTTGTTCGTATTTATCCGAAGTCGGTATGTGCGCGCGAGATTATATCGACCGTGAAGTCAATGCATCCCTTTCGGGTGGCGAGTTGAAGCGTATCGAGATTGCAACGATTTTGGCGCGAGCGACCAAGCTTTCCGTATTCGACGAGCCCGAGGCAGGGATAGATCTTTGGAGCTTTGGTAGCCTCATCAAGGTCTTTGAAAAAATGCACGAAAAAACACAGGGAAATATTTTGATTATTTCCCATCAAGAGCGTATTTTGAATATCGCGGACAAAATCGTAGTCATTGCAAACGGACAGGTTCAAAACGTTGGAAAAAAGGAAGACGTTTTGCCCAAGCTTTTGGCTGCGGAATCCTGTCGAGTTTTGACGGACAAGCTTTAAAGGAGGGTAGCAGGTATGGATTCAATACAAAAAGACTTGTTATTACAGATTGCCGATCTGCACGGTACTCCCGAGGGCGCGTTCAATATCCGCGGCAACGGTGAATCGCTTGGCAGGAACACGACGGCGAATATCGATATTGTCACCAAAACGGACGGTAAATCGGGGATTGATATTTTTATCAAGCCCGGTACGAAAAACGAGAGTATGCACATTCCCGTAATCATCAGTAAGGCAGGGTTACAGGAAGTGGTGTATAACGATTTCTATATCGGTGATAATGCAGACGTAGTGATTGTCGCAGGCTGTGGTATCCACAACTGCGGCGGCGTAGAGATGACCTCTCGTCACGACGGTGTGCACACCTTTTACGTCGGTAAAAACGCGAGGGTCAAGTACGTGGAAAAGCATTACGGTTCGGGGGACGGACTTGGGAAAAACGTCATGAATCCCGAAACGGTAGTGCATCTTGACGAGGGCGCGAGAATGGAGATGGAAACGACCCAAATCAAGGGCATTGATTCCACCAACCGTATCACGCGCGCGGATATGAAAGCAGGCTCGGAGTTTATTGTAAAAGAGAAATTATACACGCACGGTACGCAGTCAGCGGACACCGATTTCGTGGTAGAGATGAACGGCGAAGGCTGTCGCGCGGACATTATGTCGAGGTCGGTTGCGGCGGAGAATTCCCGCCAGAATTTCGTTTCTACGATGAACGGCAACGCGCCCTGCTACGGACATACCGAGTGCGACGCGATTATTATGGACAATGCATCGGTAACGGCAGCGCCCTGTCTTTCGGCGAACGACGTGAACGCGGAACTAATCCACGAAGCGGCAATCGGCAAGATAGCAGGCGAACAGCTCACAAAGCTGATGACGCTGGGCTTAACGGAGAAAGAAGCGGAGGAGTATATCCTCAAAGGCTTCCTCCACTAAAAATATAGTTCGAGAGGATTTAAAACGAAAAAGAATACATGGAGATATATAAAATGAGTGATTTAGCTTACAAAAGAACCAACGTTTACGAAAAGGCGGATGAAAAGCTCTTAAAAGAGATTTTCGATTACGCCGAAGGCTATAAAACCTTTTTGGACGAAGGAAAAACGGAGCGCGAGGTCTGCTCGTACGTCGTAGAAGCGGCGAAAGCGCAGGGTTACGTTCCCTTTGAATTCGGTATGCAGTTGAAGGCAGGCGATAAGGTTTACTATAACAATCGCGGCAAAAACGTGTACTTGATTCGTATCGGCACCGAGGACGTAGCAAAGGCGGGAATCCGTATTTTGGCTTCGCACATCGACAGCCCTCGTATTGATTTGAAGCAAGTACCCTTATACGAATCGGACGGTATCGCATTCGGCAAAACCCATTACTACGGCGGAATCCGTAAATACCAGTGGGCGACGATTCCTCTTGCCCTGCATGGTGCAGTCGCGCTTGCGGACGGCAGTGTTTTGAACGTCAAGGTCGGCGACGATGCAAACGATCCCGTGTTCTATATCAGTGATTTGCTTCCGCACTTGGCTGCGAAGCAGAACGCAAAACCCCTCGGCGAAGGTATTGGGGGCGAGGACTTGAATATCTGGTTCGGCAATAATCCGTACACGGCGGCGGCAGACGATAAGGATAAGACGGTAAAAGAAAATCTCCTGCGTATTCTCAATGAAAAATACGGCATGAAGGAATCCGATTTCCTCAGCGCAGAGCTCTCGCTCGTGCCTGCTTATAACGCAAAGGACGTCGGTTTCGACCGTGCGCTTATCGGCTCGTATGGCCATGACGACCGCGTTTGCTCCTATCCCGCATACACGGCGCTTTTCGACGCAGAAAATGACAAGAACACGGTCATGGTAGTGCTTGCGGATAAAGAAGAAATCGGCAGTGAGGGCACGACGGGTATGCAGTGCGCAATCTTCACCGATTTGATTGACGAAATCGCGCGCTCGTTCGGGGTAAGCTCAGCGGCGGTACGCTCGAAATCGAAATGCTTGTCCGCGGACGTAAACGCAGGCTACGACCCGAATTATCCCGAGGTTTTGGAAAAGCTGAACGCAACGTATATTTCCCACGGCGCAGGCGTGACGAAATTCACGGGCGCGAGAGGCAAGAGCGGTTCTTCGGACGCTGATGCAGAATACGTAGCATATCTTCGTAAGATTTTCGACGAGAACGGCGTTATTTGGCAGACAGGCGAGCTTGGCAAGGTCGACGTTGGCGGCGGCGGTACGGTAGCGAAATACATCGCGAACATGAACATTGACACGATTGACATCGGTGTTCCCGTTATCTCGATGCACGCGCCTTACGAGGTCGTATCCAAGGCAGACGTATACGAAACGTATCTCGCATTCAAAGCCTTCATTAAATAACAATCAAAACCGCCCCTGCCCGAAGAATCGGGCAGGGGCGGTTCTCACGTAAAGCGTGCCCCAACAGGAAGTCGAGAAACTCAGTTTCTCGTGGGGTGCAGGGGCAACGCCCCGCAATAACGGACCCATAATAAGCAACCGCAGGTTGCGCACTTAACGCCGCAAGGCGTTCCACACGTAAAGCGTGCCCCAACACGGGTCAAGGGGCAAAGCTCCTTGCGGATTGTAAAGGCAGAGCCTTTACGCAGGTATGGGCGGCAGCCCATAAATAGGTAGCCATTCCAAAAGCAACCGCAGGTTGCGCACTTAACGCCGCAAGGCGTTTTTCCGCCGTTAGGCGGATTTATTTTTATACTTCTCTTGACAAGCCCTTAAAAACATGCTACAATAATTTTACATTTTACAAAATAGATTTTGTAAATCCCACTTTTGGAGGCAGTTATGAAGAAATTCAGGAACCTTTTACTTACGCTTTTATCCGTAGCGTGTCTTGCTACTGTGGCGGTCGGCTTTGCTGGGTGTCAATTCGGAATGCAGGGAAGCGACTCTTTCAATTCGTCGAACGTAGAAGAAAAAGAGTCGAGCAAGGGTTTGGAATTCGAATTAACTTCTGACGGAAAAGCATATGTTGTTGTAGGGATAGGAGAGTGCCAAGACGCTGAATTGGTAATTCCTGCAAGATATCAGGCTTTACCAGTTGTTTCAATTGGTGACGCTGCTTTTTTCCGTTGTGATAATTTGACCAGCGTAGTAATACCTATGGGGATAACATCTATTGGGATGAATGCATTTCGCGATTGTAGTATTTTGTCAAAAATCGTAATACCCGACAGCGTAGAGTCAATTGGTTATAAGGCATTTTCGGGGTGTAATAACATGGTGGAAATGACACTTCCTTTTTTAGGAAAGAGTAAAAATGAGGAAGAAAATG
>JAFUMY010000014.1 GCA_017482415.1 Clostridia bacterium | reverse complement strand
TCTAATATCAAACGTTCTACAATTTCTCTTACCTTTTGTTTCAATTCATCAGTTTGCGGTGCATCTCGATGCCCAAAAAAACTACAACTTTTCATAAATCCCCTCAAAGACAAAAGGAGCCCACCAAAAACAAAATTGTTTTCAGCGGCTCCTTGCCTGTCCAATATTAAATTTGAATAAAAAAGATGCCGCCCCTCGCGAGACGACACCGTAGAATATATCGCCTCGTAAAGTTGCGACACCTCATTTCCATTTACACTACTGCCACAAGGGATTTTGTATAAACGCGATTAGATATAATCCTACCGAAAGAATTATATCCCAAGTAACAGTTTTTATAAAATTTAGTGTAAATTACTCCTTTATAAGTGAAATGAGATAGTCGCATAATCATTATACGCAATTCTTTTTAATTTGTCAAGAGTTCCAGAGAAAATAAAAATATTTCTCTACGCGATCCACTCCTCGCGCGTGTTATATATTTTCTTTTTCTGTTAACCTTTCTTCCCGTGGGTAAGTTCTTCTCCTATCATGATGATAGGTACCACCTTCCACCTATTAGATATGGTACGCCCTTTTAAGTAAAAATCGAGAAAAATTAGAGCATAAGACTGTAAATGCAGGCTTTGGAGATTTTCCTCCCCGCAACCTGCGTATTTACAGTCCTTTTTGTTATACTCTTACTTCAAAACTACGCTTTTCCCAACGCAGTTTCTACTAAATCCTATCCTTAAATCACACCGCGCTTTTTAAGGATAATAAACACCACGCCGCCAAGTACGACAACACACGCGGCAACGATACCGACAATCGCCCAACCGCTGATTTCTTCCTTGATTTCAAAGAAATATTCACTGACATTTCCGCTTTCGTCCGTAACCGTGATCACGTACATGCCTGCCTCATTCAGTTCATCACCAAGGTTGTATTCAATGGTTTCGCCGTCTTTGGTAATGACAACGGTTGCCTTTTCGGAAAGGTCGGAAAGACTAACAGTTTTTTTCGTCGTGCCTCCGTTTTCAACGCCATTCAAAACGAGCGTCGCTGCCGTCTTGTCAATCGTGAAAGTCACTTCTACCGTATTGCCAAGTGCGTCTTTTACGGTCGCTTTGTACAAACCTTCATCCTTCAATTCCGCGCCTGCCTTATAAGCAATTTCCTCGCCGTTTAAGAAGACCTTGCATTCGGCCGCATCGTCCGCCACGGTAATCGTTACGTTGCCGTTGGTCTTACCGCCGTTCTGTACGCCTTTTAACGTGATTTCAGGGGCAGACTTGTCGATAACAAAAGCCACCTCCGCTACATTGCCAACGGAATCGACCGCTTGCACAAAATATGAACCTTCTGCAGTTAACTCATCGCCGAGCGTATACTCAATCACTTCATCGTTCAAATAGACCGTCACTGTACCGTCATCAGCTTGAATAGATACGTTACCGTTCGTCGCGCCACCGTTTTCTACGCCATCAAGTGCAATTTCGGGAGCAGTCTTATCGATAGCAAACGATACTTCCATGCCATTGTTCGCAAGATCGACCGCCACCGCGCGGTATTCGCCTTCCGCCGTCAACACGTCGCCGAGCGTGTATTCAATTTCTTCTCCGTTCAAATACACAGTTACCTGTACGTTATCATCCGTCGTAGTGATCGAAACGTCGTTATTCGTCGTTTTACCATCCTCTACCCCGTTAAGGATAAGCGCAGGAGCCGTAGAATCTACCGTTACCGTGAAGTTGTACGATTCACCTGCGGCAACAACCCCGATTTCATAAACGCCGTCTTCCGTCAATCTCAAAATGCCGTAGTTGGTATCCCTTACTTCGCCGCTAATAAGCACCGTTTCAAAGTTCGGCATACGGTTAAAATCATACGCAAATTCCTTTACAATTGCCTGTACGATTGTAAACGAACGGCTTGCGGTATTGCCAAGCGAGTCCGTCAAGGTCAACGTATATTCGCCAGGCAAAATGATTTCTTCACCGAGCACATATTCCACTTCGCTACCGTCTTTGAGCAATGTTGCCGTAACGGTTTCGTCTGCCGTAGCTGTAACACTATTCGCCAACCCTTGTTCGTTGATGTTAATACTCCATTCTACCGTCTTGTCGATGGTAAATTTAACTACCGATTCGTTACTTGCCGCGTCCTTAACCACGATGCGGTATTCGCCGTCTTCAGTTATTTTTCTGCCACTCACATATCTACCGACCGACTCGTTATTCTTGAAAAGTTCTGCCGTTGCACCAATTTCAAAGGTTGCCGATACATCACCGCTTACCACACCGCCGTTCTTAACGCCATTAAGCGTAATTTCCGGAGCAACGGTGTCGATTACAAAGCAGTAATTTTTTTGATATTTATCATAATTACTGAACGTTAAAACATACGACCCGTCTTCCGTCAATTCCTGTCCGGAAAGATATTCCAAAACAACGCCGTTTTTCGTAAGCGTTACTAAAGCTTCGTCCGTCCAAGTAAACGTTACCGCTGTATTAGTCGTTCCAAACTCTGCAACACCTGCAAGTACACCTTCGGGATCTGCCTGTTTGTATTCCAAAGTAGACGTGACCGCATCAATGCCCGTACGGAATTCGTCCATTACAACCACCTTGTAAATACCGCTTGTACGGAAATGGTATTCAAGGGTATCCAAGCTAATTTCCGCGCCATAATCGTCGTAAACAAGAGTTTCCCACGTTTCGCCGCCGTCTACTGATTTCACGATTTCCAAATACGTGATATTCGATTCTTTGTCTGCGCTTTCCTCAACAACAATATCAAGGCGTTTCTTTTCCGTGTTTTCCGTCAAGGATGCCGATGGTGCGTTCATAGATACCACGAAAGAGAAGGTTTCCGATCCGCCGTAATGGTTATATGCTACCGCAGTATAGCTGCCGCTTTCTTCAATATAACAAGCGTTGGCGATATCATAATAACCAATCAAATCGCCGTTCTCATCATATACGACGAACATGGCGAACTCATCCCCCTCAAAAGGCACGGAGACCGCTACTCTATTGTTGAAATAGTACGTTCTGTCGAACTCTGCCGTGGAAGGCGTGTTATCCCCTAACGCATATTGAATGGTTTGAGGTTTATCAAGAATATAGATTTCATATTCCGTGCTACCGCCGTAACCGTCTTCAATAAGCAACGTATGCGCTCCAGGTTCGGTGATAGTCAATTCCGTATGCCCAACGCCGTCAAGCGTATAAATCAATCCTTCACGAAGCACTACTTCTGTTGCTACGATTTTGTTTTCATTGGGATATGCGTTCATGTCGCCATCAAGACAGGATTCGGGAGTTTTTTCCCAGTAATAATACATCTTAATCGTCTGCTCAGCATACTTTTTAACGACTTCATCCAATCTTTCTTGCGTGAAGTATGCTACCTGTTTTTCAGGATCGCTTTCACTTTTATAAACGTAATAATTACCGTTCTTCGCGTTTACACTGTCCTTCGTATCCATGGGGATGCCTTGATCCCAGGTAGCCGTATCCCAAGTTTTTAATACGCAGAAACGCTTTTCAGCAGTCGTCGCATAACCTAATGCACTTTCATATCTTTGGAAAGAATAAACGTAATCGCTCCAACCGTCTTTTACTTCCCAATATTCCTTTTGCAAAGTGAAAGTCTCAATATCTTCTATACCACCCCAAAATCTCTTAGTCGATTCGTTTCCTGCGGCGTCATAAACAACAACGTTGTATTCTTCGCCTGCAATCGTATACACGATAGAACCAAACACATAGTCCTTTCCGTTAATCGTGATTCGAGTAATCGGTGCGGTCGTTTTTGCATCACCGTCCGTCCATGATATACTCATGTCAATCCATTTCGTTCCGACACTTACACTGCTTGTGCTAATCGTTTTTGGCGTTCTGTCGATAATAAGCACGTACGTTTGCGTGGTTGTGTTTGCTTCGTTCTTGGCGTAAAACTCATATCTCCCCGCCTCATAAAACTCTGTTCCGGAAACGTAAGACATAAAGCTCGTTGCCCCAGGCTTTTTCACAAAGCAAGTGCCGTCACTTTCAAACTTAATATACTGTCCATTCGTATAACTGCCGTTGGCAATCGCGTTTCCATCCACATATAATTGTGCCGTCGGAATACTGCGATCGATCGTAATTATGCTCATTGTGGTCTTATTCTCAGCCGCATCGACCGAGTAAAACTGGTATTCCCCTTCTGCCGTGAGCTTAGTCCCTGCCGTGTATTCAACAAACGCCGTTGCACCAGGTTTTTTTACATAGCAAGCCGCCACGTTCGTATGTGCGTCCGAAGCTTCATAGCTCACGTAGGCTGCATTCGTTACGCTACCGCTTGCAATTTTTACGCCGCCTGCCTTTAGTTGTCCAATCGGCGCAGTCGTATCCAGCGTAATTTCACGGGTAGTTGAGGTAATATTCCCAGCTTTATCATAAGCTTTGAAATAATACTTCCCTTGTTGCGTTAACTGACTACCGTTAGTGTAACTTGTAAACGAGCTCGAACCAGGCTTTTTAACGTACACCGTGCCTACCCCAGACCCCGTATCCACTGCAAGATATTTCACATAACTTTTATTCGTGATACTGCCTGAAGTTTTCATACCGCTAGCGTCATAAACGTTACCTACCGGACGGTTAATATCGTAAAAAACACGGTATTCGTCCGACACATTCCCTGCGCCGTCCGTTGCGCGGAAATAATACCAACCGTTCGAGGTCAAAATCGACACGTCTTTGGGGTACGTTGTCCAAGTCGTAACCGTAGGCGATTTATACTCTACCTTTACAACAGTACCAGCATCCGTTGCCGAGTAAATAAACGGCTCATTCGTGGCGCTCCCGTTTGCAATAACATCTTCATCTTGGTTCGTTACCGTGCCAACGGGGACAATGGTGTCGATATATCTATTTACAATAGCCGTGGCGCTGCCCAATCTATCGTAGGCTTGAAAGAACCAAAATCCGTTATTTGCTTCGGTTGCCGCGATTGTCAACGAATTATTATAAGCATATTTATAGGTCGTACTCGAACCCTGTCTATATCGAATATAACTAAAATTCGGATCGCTTGCCGAATAGGTAACATTCTTGTTCGTGTAATAGCTATAAGTGCCTGTACCCGTGCCAGCACTAATACTGTACGTCGGTTTGTCGATATCTACTTCGAAACTGTACTCATACGTGAAATACTTATTGCTCGTAAGCCAATTCTTTTTATAGCGGCATTCATATATTAACGTATAATCCCCGCTGGGTAATCCACCGAAATTCGTGGTAATATCGCTATCCCCCGATACGCTGATGGAGCTATACAGTGTACTTCCTTTATAGAGTTCCAAAGCCAAATGCTCAGTAACGTCTACCGCCTCTATCATAACGTAATATTGCGACCAATTCGTGAGATGTCCGTTATAAATCGTTTCCGAACCGCTGCTTCGAGGCGCTTTCATATACACCTTGAAGTTATCGGGACAGCCCGACGTTCGCTCGTCATCCACCGTCGTATAGCCATACGTCAAACAATACGGTGACGTCGATACCGTATCCGCCGATGCGGTCTTGGTTTCGGTATTCAACCCGTACATGCCACCGCCTAATGCCATCAAAGACAACGCCGCCGCTGCCGTTCCAAGAATAAATTTATTCTTTCTTTTCATGCTTTCTTTTCTTCTCCTTATACTTAGATTTTTAAATAAAAACACCGCCTACCTTTTTACGGATAAGCGGTGTTTGCTTTTTGCTTACATCCCCATATTCGGGGTTGTTCCTTGTTCCTTACCTTGCGTGAGTTGCGCTAATTCATCGGTAATGATGAATGCGTCCTTGGTATATATCCTCGCACTTTCAATGTCGGTACGTTTTTGGAATTCATCAATCGCACTTTGCCTCTTAAAAAGAGTCGTATATTCATGATACGGATCCCCTCGTTTTTGGAATACCGCCATAGCAATATACCCATCCTTTTGGTATTTCTTGAACTCTTTCTCGTCCAGCGTAAACCCGACCAAGCTTTCCATGAACAATTCTTCATTAGGCTCTAATTCAGCGAACTCACCCGTCAACGGGAAACGCTCGTAATACTTCCGCGTCGCTTCTTTGAGAAACCCTTCCATTTGCCTGCGCCGTTCCCAGTCGCCTTCAAAATCAATATCTGCCATCCCACCGTCTGCGCTGTTATTATACCAACCGACTTTTTTACCGTTGTAATAGATATTGCCTTGTGCCCCCTCTCCTTCCCTACCCGTAAAAGTTTTCAGATTTTTAATACTGAAACCGTAAATTTCTGCCATTTTGCTATCCTCCTTTACCTTTTATTCTGTAACACAGACTGCTTTTTCCGCCGTTTGGACGGTATCGCTGCCTTGTCGTTACCAGTTTTGCTTTTCTTAAATCCTTTAACGCTCTGCGTATGGTGGACTCCGACAGCTTAAGTTCTTCCGCCATTCGCTTAATGCTTGGCCAACACTCTCCATTTTTGTTTGCTCTGTCCTCCAAATATAAATAAACTGCCACGGCGCGGTGCGGCAGTTCTTTGTCTTGGTACAAGAAATCATGCCGTCCCATCCGTATCCCTTGGCAACGGCACTTGCCTACGGCTCTGCGGCGTTGTCCTTACCGACGTTGCAGATTTCTTCGCTGGCGATTTCTGCGGCTCATTTGTTTGACTCAGCGTTTGCACCATTCCGCCACCGCCGCGCATAGGTTCGCGTTCCGTTTCATCTTCCAATAGTTCGGGATGGTATTTCCGCTTGATTGCCGTCAGCAATTCTTCTTTATCTGCGTACTTTACCCTTCGATTCCCGTGTTCTTGGACGGTGTAAGGCTTGCTTTCGTCAAACTCTATCCCCCACTCGAAGAACAGTTTCAGTCGCACCTTCATTGGATGCGAACCCGTTTTCATAACAACGAACTGCCCTTTCGGCATGGATTTGAGTTCGTCAGGCGTCATTAACGGCCTTTCTATCATCTGCAAGCTCTCAGACGGATCGTTCTTTCCTCTGCTTACGCTCCCCGACAACACCGTCCTGCTCCCCAACGCCTTTGACAACACTTCCGCAGACGTACTGTTCGGCGCAAAACCGCCGAAGATAGTGAGCTGCGTATTATCCACAATAATTTCCGCGCCTTCTTTACCGTAATTTTTATCAAGCTGTGAGAACGACTGTATGATCGGAACGATTTGTAATCTTCGGGATCGAGATGCCGAGAATATCATTTCCGCGTCCTGTATCTTGGGAAGCGTACCGTATTCGTCGCAGAAGAATATACACCTGTTCTTTAATTTTCCGCCCATTTCATCCGCTACCGCGAGTATCTCTCGATAAAGCTGTTGAATGATAAGCGAAATCATAAAGAAGGTGTTCGGATTCTCTTCCGGCATGATAATAAATATCGCCGATTTTTCCGAACACAGTTTCTCTGCATCGATTTCCGTATCGAAACACAAAAGCTGTTCAAGCTCCGAATCCAAAAACGCGTTCAATCTCGAAAGCGCCGTACTCATTACGCTTGCCATGCTCTGCTCCGCCGTGTTAAGAGCCGAGCCTGCAAACCATTTCGCCTTATGGTCGTTAGGCAACAATTCCACCAACTGTTGGAACTGGTTCTTGCCCTTCTTTTGCGACGGCGCAAGCAATTCTTGGATTACCTTGAACACTGAAACAATATGCCGTTTCTCAGGCTCGCAAAACTCCGCCACAAGCAAAATCGTCGCCGTAAGGATACCTTCCGCCGCGTCGTAAAAGTATGCGTTCTGTCCGAAAGATGCCGCGTCCATTCCCGATAATATAATCGTCTTGGATATGATTTTTGCGTACTTTTCCGCTTTTGCCTTATACACAAGCTGATTCGGGTTCTCCGCGTATAAATCCATATACTTGTTTACGAGATGCAGAAGGTTATTGCCGTTTGACCGCGTGGGATTACGCAAGTCAATGACCGATACGTGATACCCGTACTCTTGCGCTATATTCCCGTAATTCCTCATAACGTCACCCTTGGTGTCAGTTGTCAAAAACGAGATACCGCTTGCGCAAGCGTATTCAATGCATGGATACAACCAATACGCTGTTTTACCAACGCCAGCAGCACCGATCATAAGTGCATGAACGTCGCCCGTATCCACCATTGCCGTCGTTTTATTTTTACCGCCCTTGCAACCGACGACGATCCCCTGCGGTAACGGTTCTTCCATTACTTCCGCAGGCTTTCGGCTAAACAGTTTCTTGGGTTTCATTACGGACATGGTAGGCTGTTTTCCGTTTCTCGCTTGTTCGCGCCATTTGCTCGGCGTAAACGGGATATGCTTGTACGTCTTTCGTATTTCCTCCTTCGTTGCCCAACGCGCCGTACCGTGCTGTCCATCCCCGACCGTCTTGCTTTTGATGTGATTAAGGTTATAGATATACGCAAGAAGCGGTATCAAACATAATACCAACATCATCAGCGCGCCGATGACGATTAAAGTTGTAACCCCTGACATGACTCTTCCTCCTCAGCTTCGCTTTCGTCCGTTTCTTCCGCCTGTTGTTCTGCTTGTTGCGCCAACAAGTCCTCATTCCAGTCTTTCTTCGTTGGAACGAGTATCTTGCTCGCCACACCCTTTTCAAAGAGCTTGTCGGCAATGAGCTTATCAAACTTCTGACCTTTATCGTCATTGTCCAAGCAAAGATATACTTTCTTGATATTCGGATTGTCCGTCAGCATTTGATGCACGACTCTGTCCCCTATGCCGCAACACGCCGCATAGGAATGCTGTTCCCAATCTTCTTTATGCATCGAGATATACGACAGCATATCGATAGGAGCCTCGAACACGTACAGCCTGTCGCTTTTACCGCGCCAGTGAAAACTGTATTCGGGCGTACTATTTTCCGCATTCCCACGATAGGTCGATTTCGTTCCCGTTCCGCGCATACTGATATGCCTCGTCTTACCGTCCTTGTCCTTTCCTACAAACACTGCGTTATGATAATCTGCCGACTCATAAATCAAGCCGTTTCTCGCAAACGTGGCTACCACGTCCTTATCCAAACCGCGCTTCGTCAAAAGATACGCATATACCCTGCGCATACTCTCGCTCTTTTCAGGCGGTTGAAATACGCCTTTGGGTTTCTGCTGTACGGGCTTTACCTGTTTCAGTTCCCCAGCCGTACTTCCAAGCAGATATTCCATTGCCTCTTTGAAATTCTTCCCGAAGAACTCTTGCACGAACTTGATCGCATTTCCGCCTTTCTGCTCGTAATGGTTGTACCATTGACAGCCTCGGATCGTGATCCTGTCCGCGCCGTGTTTCCATTCGTACTCCGAACCCACCGCTTTGAGCTCTTCGCCTTGCCGCCTTAACATATCCACAAGGTCCGTTTCTGCGGCTCTCGTGATTTCCTGTTCGCTAAACTTTTTATATGCCATTCCTTCCTCCCTGCTTTTATTGTTCTTGTTTCAAACCGTGCGCGCGTTTCTTTTCATTGATACGCCGCAATTCTTTTCTGTCCGTCATACCGCGCTTGCCTTCCTCCAGCTTATCTCGCAGGATTCGGCTTAAGTGATAAAACAACCGCACCGCGCCCGTTGCCATATACCGATTACGGTTCAGACGGATATTCTCCAACGTCTGCTTTGCATATTCGTTGCCTTTCTCTGCCGCCGAATGCAGATACGCCATCGCCTTTTCTTCATCCCGTTCCGTACCGAGCCCATATAGATATATCCTCGCAAGCTGATATTCCGCAAAGTCGTTCCCGTCCTCTGCGGCGCGTTCAAAATGCCCGATGGCTTTTTCTATATCCTTCAAGCCTTCTTCTCCCAGCCGTATCTTGCCTGCCAAATACGATGCGCGCGGATTGCCTTTGCCTGCCGCTCGCTCTAAATATTCCAACGCTTTCCCTGCGTCTTTTCCCACGATTTCGCCGTGATATAACAGTTTCCCGTACACGTATTCCGCCGTTTCCATTCCCTTGTCCGCCGACTGCGCCAACAAAGCAACGGCTTCTTCCGTATTCTTTTTGACTCCGTTCCCGTCCAATAACGCTTTCCCAAGCGCATACATCGCATGCTTATTTTCTTGCGCGATCGCTCTGCGTAAGAGTTCTTCCGCACGGTCTGCGTTCCGTTCCACGTCTTCGCCTTTGAGATACGTTTTTCCGAGCAGGTATTCTGCGTACGGATTCTTATCTTCGACGGCATCTTCCAGCCAACACAAAGATTTTTCCACGTCTTTGGGAATCACTTTCCCTTGCAGGAACATTTTTCCCAACCGATACTTCGCAACCGTGTTCCCAAGATTTGCCGACTCAATGAAAAACTCCACCGCTTTTTTCGGATCGTACTCAACGCTTTCTTCGTTGAGCAGGTCCTTTGCTTTGCGGTAGAGTTCCCACATCTTCTTTTTGTCTTTCCAAGAAATTTTCTTTTCAATTTCCGAATCCGTCGGCTCGGCTTCGGGAATATCTTTTTCAAGCCGTTCCCGTTCCAACACGATATTCATCGCTTCCTTTATCACGGCGTTGCGTATCGATTTGAATTCTTCGTTCCTCGACAGCGGAACCCATTCGCCCGTATCCTTCGTATAAGTTTTAATGACTTCCTCGCGCTGTTCGTACCATAGCTCATAGAGCCTTGCGATACGCTCGTCACTCGCCAGCCCGTCTACGATAGAACACACCATCGCTTTCACGTCGGGCTTTAGATATCCGTACACCTTTTTCCCCTTCGTCTTTGACAAGCGCCTTGCAAGCTGCACGAGCTTTTGTTCAAGCTGCGGATCGTCATAGCCTTCTTCGTTGATTCGTTTCACGATTTCCGCTATCAGTTCCTTGCCTGCGCCTCGCAATTCATCACGGTGCTGCGTTTGCTTTTCGTACACACTCAATAGGTCCTGGGCAAAGATATTCGTAGCGAACGCCGAGCGCATATTGTGTACGCCTTGCTTTGTTAGATACCCTTGCTTTGGATTCTTGGAATACACAATCATATGCACGTGCGGATGATGTCCTTCGTTATGGAATGCGCCGTACCAACGCAGGTTCCCCAACGGGATTTTGAAGTTCTCTGCAATCGTCGTCGCTTCCGAGCGCAGCATATCTCTCCATCTGCTACCGTTGTTATATCCAAGCCGTTCCGCATCTTCCCTCCGAAGTGAAAGGATGACCGTCCAGACGTTGCCGTCGTATTCGTTCAGTTCTTCCGACACCGAATTCAAATTCACAGGCTCGCCATCGTCCGTGAACAGTCCGTGCGAACCGAAACGCTCCGCACGCGGTCGCGTAGCAATATAGTCCGCATACGTTTTCTTGCCCATTGCCGTTTCTATATTGTCTTCCACGACCCGGGAAATAAATTCGGACGCGTTCCACTTTGTCGGAGCCTTGCAGTAGTCATCGTACTCGTGCATGTCCTTCGCATCGGGAAAGTCACGCAGAAGTTTTCGAATGATATCGCTCTGTTTGAGGGTAGCAGGTACGAGTTTAAACGACTCGTCTATCTTTTCCACGCCCTCGCGCGTTGCAATATATTTTGCGTAGCCGCCTATCTTTTTTACTTCTGCGTTCTTCAAGTATTTGAACTTGGTAATCAGCCGCGCCATTTATCACCCTTCTGCCAAGCCAGCGCGTCTTCAAACGAAAACGAACCGTTCAGACGTTTGACTTCCTTCACGCACTCGCCTCGTAACCGTTCCAGCTCGATCCCGTCAAGCTCTTGTTCGCTCGCCATGAGATTCATCATGATCGCCATCTCTACCGCCAGCTTGAACAGCATTCGACTCTGCTTGTTCTCGCTCTCCGCCACGATACTTTTCAGCGTTGAGATAACTATGCTCGGCAGGTATTCCTTGTTGTCGTTAGACGAAAGATATCCAACGTAAAAATCAACCGCCTTTTCTATGAACTCGCCCCTTGATAGACAGTTCGTTTTTTTATACCATTCCTCTATTTTCTCAAAGGTTTCTGGCTTTGCCCATAGCGAAAATTTTTTCTTATCCGTCCATTCTACTTCTTTTTTCGGCATTTCTTCCTCCTTCCTTGATTTTTTCCGCAACGCCTTCACAAACGCCTGCTTTTTCCTTATAACACCGTGCCTTCCTCTTTCCGCAACGCCCATCCTAACGCCACCCCCTATTCCCCAACGCCTACGCTCTTAATCGCTGAAACCCTTGAAACAGCGGGCATTGCACGCTGAAGTAATCCGCGAAGGCGCTTTAGCAACGCCTTCGCTTTCACCTGCTTATTTTCTACCCTATGCCACCGCGCGACAATAGCCCGAATCTTGCGTTTTTACACTCGCGCACAAAGGCTTGATTTTCGCCTTGTTTTGCCCCGTCGGGTACTTCTGCCACCCGCTTGGAATCGTCGCAAACAGGCGGTATTTTCGCCGTTTAAGGCGGTGTTAATCCCAACGCCACTTGGTCCAAATCTTCGCCTTCCAGGTTACTGCGGAATATCTGCTCTCGCTCTTGTTCCGTCAAGCCGACTGCATCTTCGGCGTTTTCCACCGCTTTCGTTAAGGTGTATAGGTCGTAGGCTTTCCAAGTTTCATAGCTCGGCTCTAACACTTGAACGTTTTCTTCATATAAATCGAAAGTCAACACCGCCGTAATAAACGGAGTGTTTTTGATAGAACTGCACAAGACTTCATACACCGATTCATCTAGTGTATTTTCCGCGCCGAAACATCTTTGACCGATTGTGTCCAGCGTGTATTGTTTTAAGTCTTCAGACTTACTCGCTTCTACATAATTTTTAGCAATCGAGAAAAAGTTTTCGCCACGCCGCGAGATAAATGCATATTCCTCAAACTCGTCTCGGATACGCACCACGGCGAATTGTTTTTCTTTTAATAATTCCCCCAAGTCATCCGCATCAATTTGCTTTTGGATTTCTTTGCGTTTGCTTTCGGGAATCAATTCTTGATACCATTCTTCTGCTTTTGCTTGCAACTGCTCGTCGAAATTTTTTCCGCCGCATTCGAGAGCTTCTCGCATCGCGGCGTACTTGCGGTAGTGAATAGGAATTTTCAATTCTTTATTTGCCATCCGTTACCTCCTCGTCCGCGCCTGCGGCGATAGCAGAAGATATAACACCTTTCTTTACTGTATTCTTACCGCCGTTCCCTGCTCGTAGCGAAAGATATTCCCTCACCCCTGCAGGTACAGTTTTCGTGTACAAACTTTCCATGGCTTTTTCCACCTCGCCTTCCACCGTTTGGCCTTTCTGTTCCAAGTACACTTTCAATGCCGACAGCTTTTCTTCGTCATAGCTTACCGTAATATTTTTCTTCATACTTCCTCCTTCTTACATAGATTGCATCGGTGTCAACACCAACACGTCGTCCTGCTCTTCCAACTCATAGTGACCTGGATAATTCCTCGCCACTTGCGGCGGGCAATATAAATGGCACGCAAAACAGCTTTTGATGATACCATGTCCGCGTTCATCCTGTTTTAACGCAAGCACGCCATGCTCTTTATCCACGCCCCATACCCATTTGCATTCCATTAGAAACGGAAATTTCTTCAAGGCTTTTTGGCTCACGTATGCAGGCGCGCCTTTATAAATTGCGACATCCGTTCGGCCACGCGTTACGCCTGCGCCATACTTAAAATTGTATTTCTTTTTCTCTGCCATTTTTTACTCCTACATTTCACCGAGCTTCAACCCGTTTTTCTGCGCTGTCCATTCCTGTTCATCATATACACAGTCCGTTGTGTCACAGTCCTCAATGTCCGTGCGATGGAATTTCGTTTTTTCTAAACAGCTCTCCCGTAAAACACTATTGTAAAAATCACAATCCCAAAACGCTGTTTTTGTAAGGTTGCTTGATGTCATATCTGCACGACTTAAATCGCAATTAGAAAATTTCGCGCCCGTAAAATCCGAGTCTATTGCCGTCATTTCCATACACTCGGTTTTTATAATTCTTGTTCCCTTAAAAGACGAAGCGTTCACGTTCGCACCGTTCATTCTTGAATCTATAATTTTTGCATTGTCAAATATCATATTTTCAAGCCATCTAGCCGACATTTCCAAATCGCGCAATAAACAGTTTGAAAAATCCGCTTGTTCCCCCAGACCGTTTTCCAACCACAATAAATGTTTCGCGCTCATCAATTCAAATTCTTTTTGTGTGATTACTTTTAAATGACTATCGTCTTCTGTGTAAACGAATTTCGGTGCAAGGAATATACGAACAACCTCTTCGTCATCAACACTACACGCTGTATTCACTTCCTCTCTTTCCGCAAGCATTTTGGCAAATAACTCATAGTCAAAAGGATTGTACTTATACAGCTCGTCATACGGAATTTCATACTCGCCCCGCTTATGGTATAAAACAGCTTTATCGACCTGTTCGTCAACTGCCTCTATCATCGAGCCAACAAATTTTTCAAGAGCTTTATAGTCCGTTTTTTTCTTCTTGCCATCTTGTTTTGCCATATCTTTCCCCCTTTACATATTTAGCGTCAACGTTTCCTCCGCATCCACCGTTTCCTCATTCTCTGTTACCGTTTCCTGCGGTTCGTATTTCAATTCTTCCGCCAAGTCTTTAACTTCCAACTTCGGTTCCCCAAGCTTTATGAACATCCACTTTTGGTCCCTCGTAAAAATATACGTGTGATCGCAATTTGTTCCCGTCGTAATCGCAGAATAACTGCGCTCCCGAGCTTCAACATACTTTTTCCCCATATCTCTGCCGTACGCCAGCGTAACGCCGTCTTGCTGTACCGTGCGATTATGCGGTTTTGTCGGATCGGGCGCGAGTATCCCGCCTATGATCGAAATGTCGCCAAGTTTAAGAAGTTCGTCCAACTTTTCTTCAGTGTCATAATGCTTCAGTAATATCATCCCCGTATGAGATGGGTATCCGTCGCTATGACAGTAAATCGACCTATACTTGCCGTTATCCAGTTCTTTTGCTATCCATACTCTCGTACTCATTCTATCCTCCTTATAATAATTCCTTAAAAATTGCCATCAGCACGTCCACGACAATGGAATTCCCCGCCTGCTTATAAAGCTGCGAATGCGTTGTTACCTTCGCCGCGCGTTCATAGCTTTCATCGTCAAATCCCATCAATCGCCAACATTCTTTCGGCGTTAGTTTTCGGATCCGTTTTTCCGATTCGATAATCCCCTGCCCGTTCCGTTTTAGGTCCGCGCCGCAGTTCGTCGTGAGCGTTCCCACACACGTACCGTCCCTGCGTATCACGCCGTTGTACCCATCGTATACAATCGGTCCGTCTACAACGAGTATCGCTGTTTTGAATCCTTCAGGCCTTGTCGTTACCGTTGGCGAGACACCGCTTTTATTGACTCGTTGATTGAATGCGTCTATCGTATCCCCGTCCTCACACTCGTTCGTCCGCAACGTTTCAAACGCTTGTCTGTAAAACCTACGCCCGTCCGCTATCTCCGTCTTTTCTTCCTCTGTCCATAAACTACCGGAATACCCGATTATCTCACGTTTCTTCGGCGTATGCGACAAATTCAGTTCTTTAATAGCGTCCTCTTTTAGATAGTATCTCTCGTCCACTTCCGTTTCCAACAAGTCTTTGAGCTTTCTTTTCCTTCCTTTTCCGCGAGGGAAATTGTAATACATACCCTCCCCAAGCCAGCTCAGCATAAAGCATCGCTCTCTATCCTGCGGCACGTCGAAATCCCTGGAGTTCAACACCGCGTAACGGTTTGTATATCCAAGTTCTTCCAAAAAAGCGCACCATGCGAAAAAGTCCTTGCGGTTGCTTTCACTCAATATATCGGGGACGTTCTCCATGAGTAAAAAATTAGGCAGTTCCGCCGTTTCATTCAACAGCCGTTCCACCTCCCATAAGAGCCCACTGCGCGTACCGCCTCCCTTTCCCATCCCTTTTTGCTTGCCGACCTTCGACAAGTCCGTGCATGGAAAGGAATACGTCAAAATATAATCGTATTTGTCCGTATCAACAATCCCCAAATCGTCTGCATGGAGTTTCGTGATATCCGTGGGCATAAAAAAAGTGCCGTGTACTGCATTGTAGCTGTCCACGACACTTTTTTCAATTTCACATATCCGATACCGTTCAAATTCCACGCCCAGATTTTCAAGCGCTTTTGCCTGCGCGCCGATGCCTGCAAAAAGTTCTATGAGCCGAACGGGTTTCGTCACCTTCAACGGCGTTGTGCCGTCAAAAAAGGACATTTGCAGTCCTGTACTTTTCATTGTGCTCGCCATACGTCAGCCCATGTTCATGCCCGTATCTTCGGACATAATGTCCTGATGATATTCTTCGCAGTAATCTTCCACGAATCGCTTTCTGCCTTCCTTGCTGAATAGATTCGCGTCCAAGTCGCCGATAAACGTTTGATACAAGTCCTCCAAAATATGCCCTTCGTCTTTACATAAGGCTTTATAGACTTTATCAGAGAACTCGTGTTCTTCATATATCGCGTCGTGAATCTCCGTTTTGACCGTAGTTTCATAGCTATGCGAATACACTTCTTCGGGTGTTCCTTGTAACAAGTTTAATTCATACAATTCGTACTCGTTGTGTACGCCGTCTAAAACTCTCTGCTTGCAGTCAAAATCGTCCATAAGCTCGCCATACATCGACTCGCAATAATCCGTTATCGTTTCTTCTACCTCTTTTGCCGTAGAAACGGAAGCGAAATCTTCATCCAGATGGTTGAATAGATTATTCAAGATATTGCCGCGTTCTTCGTACAACGCTCGATATATCTTTTTCGGGAAATTCACTGCGCCACAAAAACCGTATTCGTACAGCGTGTTTTTCATATTGATTTCATAGGCTTTCCTGTAAACCGATATCGAGTCAAGCGCAACCGTAGCACCGTAAAATTGATTAAACTCGGCCTGCACGCTTTCCTTTACTTCTTTCTCGTAATCAATTACCTTCCCGTCCATATTAGCCTCCTATACCAGGGACAGGCGTTTCTTCGGCTTCTTCGTCTTCTCCGTTCATAATTTCGGGATAGTTCTTTTCGCAATACCTTTCAATAAACTCTTCCGCGTCCGTGTTCGTCGTTACACTTGCGCTTGGATCCGCTTGATAACCGTCGTAAAGAGTTTGCAATATTTCACCTTTTTTCTGATATAAAGCCTTATAGATTTCAGGTGTCAAACACTCTTCGCATACCGCATCTTTGATCGCGGTTTTAATGTGGATTTCATAGGATTCGTCGAAAACTTCTTCGGGCGTTTTTCCATCCGTTCTTTCCACTTTAAACTCGGCGAACTCTGTTTCTACGCTCAAAATGACTTCCTTTTCATAATCGATTTCCTTTTTGCCAACCGCTTCCGCATGTTCTTCTTCCGTGTGATAAATGCTCTCATCGATGATATTCGCGCCTAACATTCCCAACACGTTTTCCGCTTTTTCTTCTGCCGAGCAACAGTCGGGCGCATTCGCCATATATGCCGTCGCTTCCATAACGTCTTCGCCCGTGATCGTGTCAATGGTTTCCTGTTTTTCCTTTTCGTGTTCACGCTCGTAATATTCGTCCAAGCTTTCAATGCTGAAATCGTGCAGTTCTTCTTGCGTTAAACCGATGCTGTTTCGCAAAGTAAGGTATAAATCTTCATCGTTATTATGATGTTCAATCATCCAAGTAAGAAACTCATCGATAATTTTTGTTTTTCTTTCTTCCGTCATTATATTTCTCCTCCCATTTTTTATGATTCATTGGATACCTGGGTATCCCGAAACTCCGCAACGGCGTTTTGGAAATCTTCCGTTTTTATATCTTTCCCAAACTCCGTATTCACCGCCGAGACGAGTTCTTCGTCCGTTTGGTCCGCTATTGTAAAACAGCCTATGAGCCGTTCCACAAACCCGTCTTCTTCCGCCTCGTCATGCAACGCAAACACGTACAGCGTTTGCGCTTCCTCCACCTGCGTTTGCGTAAATCCATCTTCGAGCATAGTTTCTTCGATTTCCGCCACGACAACTTCCATCTTTGCCTGCTGTTCGTAGACTTTATCGAACAAGCCGTCTATGTTCAGGTCTATTCCGCCTGAAAAAATCCCCAGTACCGCTATAATCGGCATAAGCACGATAAACAGCACGCCGAGAATGATTCCCAACAGCCATTTTCTTCCTTTCTTGTCCGATACAAGAGCAACCGCCACCTTTTTCAAGATGGGAATGATAGGAGCAGCCATCAGCGGCCGCCCCCTTTTCCAAACAACGCCGCTTTATAGTCCGGAGCTTTGACTTGCAATAAATATCGTTCGTTCCCGCATCGGTACAAACAAGTACCACGCTCAGGGTACTTGATAAGCTCGAATTCGCATTCTTCCACCTGCAACGCGTCCATATATTCTTTCGGGTTGATTTGCCCTGCGTTGAATAAGAACTGATGCGTCGGGATGCTGAACAGCGGTTTCGTAAACTCACGGATTTCAGCCAATAAAAAATCTTCGATGTTTTGGCTTGCCAAAATCACCGAAGAGTCCTTTTTTCTGACACGTTTCATTGCGTTGCGGATATATTCAATTGCCGTCAGATTCGTCAAGAACAGGTACAGCTCGTCAATGCTTGCCGACGTGTTCCCTACGCCCAAAAGCTGATTGCTCATATACGAAAGTATATTGAACAGCATTGCGTCCTTCAACCGCTTATTCGTATCGAGCAACCCCTTTACGCCAAAGCATAAAAAGTCGCCGTCCGTTACATTTGTGTGTCCGTTAAAATACTTGCTTTCGCTACCAACACACATAGAATTGATACCCAAGCAAACTTCCTGCAACGTCGTTTCCGTGTACAGATATTTCCGCTTTTGGTCATACGTCATATATTCTTCTTCGCAGACGTGGTAAAAATCCTTCATCGTTGGATAATCCGTCGGTTTCAACTCCGCATAGTTCGTCGTGTCCGTGATGCCAAACCTTGCGTACAGCTTCACGAGCAGGATTTCAATCGTATCCAAGTGTTCGTCCGCGAAATCCTTATAACAACGGAAAAAGTCCTTTAAGAATGCAATGTGCTGCGACAGGCGCGTCACTTTTCTAAACGCTTCGGGCGTGTCCTCTTCAATTTCTTCCAGCCCGTCCGACCATACCTTCGGCTCTAACGGGTTTATCTTGTATTCCCCACCCATAAAATCAATATAGCAACCGCCAAGATTCTCGCAAAGGTCTTTGTATTCATCGTCGGGATCGAGCACAATCACTCTCTTGCCCGATTCTCGGATATTCGTCAAGAGTAATTTCATCAAATAACTCTTGCCCTGACCGCTATTGCCTAAAATCAGCACGTTGCTGTTCGTCTTATCGTCCGCGCGCTTATCCAAATCAACAAGGATGTTCGTGCCGAACTTATCTCGACCGATATACATACCGTGTTCGTCTGTTTTGCCAGAGAAACTGAACGGATACAAATTCGCCGCCGAGCTTGACGGCAACACCCTCTCAAACTGCGTTCCAAACTGATTCGCTCCAACGGGCAACACCGACAAAAAGCCTTCCTTTTGCCGTAAGGTCAGCCTGTCTGCCGTGAGCCGCGAACGGGACAGTTCCATCTGCACCTCGTCTTGCAGTTCTTTCAGTTCGTCCAGGCTTTTCGCTTTCAATTCAAGGAACACCGAACAATGCAACAGCGATTCTCGGCTTTGGCGCATATTCGCCAAAAGTTCGATTACGTCTTGCAAGTTCCCTTCCGCTTCCACCGCTTCGGTTACGTCGTTCCCCGTTGTTTTCATCTTGTTTTTCCGTGTAGCGTTTTGGATAATTTTTTTCTGCTCCATAGGCTCGACCAGTCTATGATAAATCCTTACCGTTACGCCGTTTCTATCCGCAATTCTCGCCAAGATTGCCTGTTCGTCCGTTGCAGGCGGATACTCACGTATCGCCCATGCGCATCGGTAGCTGTCGCCTACGATATAATGATCGACAAAAAACTTGATCGTACTCGGCGCGATACAGTCAAAAAAATCCTTCGTGCGTATCAATTCCTGTTTCTCTGCCGATATCTGTTTCTTAGCCATCCTATTCTTCCTCCTTCCCATCAAAATACTGCGCGCCGTCTACGTCGGGGAGCCGTTCGCCTTGAATGCTTGCGCCAAAGTATAACGCCATAAAACGCTTGATTTCCCCTTTCGTCATCAGGTGCGAATCAAAGCCCTGTTCCGCGAGTGTTTTTTGAATCGTATTCGCATAGTTAAACACCTGCATCGGGTTCATGTTCCTGCATCTTACGAAAAACAGAAACTGCCGAGAAGTAGACATTTCAAGCTGAATCTCGTTTAGAAACTTCAAGTCCTTACCAAGCAGTTTCTTGATTTTTGGATTGGGTTCTTCTTCGCGCCTCTTCGCCAAATATGCCTTATTCTCGTCGAAACATTCCGACGAATCCAGGCATAAGATCCCAATATCGGAAATCGCCGACAATACCAAGGTCAACTGCCGCACCTTACTCTCTACCGCAGCAGAAGATAACACCGAAATATTGCTCGGCGTTACGTGAAAATACAGCATTTCTCCGCGCGACGTCACAACTCCGTATTCGCTGAACGTCTTAACTCCCAGGAGCGTTTGTACGCTTGCGCCGTTCTTATTCTTTTCTTTCTTTGTTTTCATTGTCTTTACCTCACGAAAAAAGACACCGCCGTAGCGATGCCTTCCTATATTTTTATTCTGTTAAAGTGGCTTTATCGTCAGAGATTCTTCCTCCGACTCGTCCATTACCTGCGCGTATGCAGGCAATAGTATTTTTTCGTAACGACCTGCAAGATAACGCTTATAAAATGACTTTTGCAATTCCGTCAACGGCTCTATGTCATCTATAAATGCATCAATCTCATCCATTTGAATGCGAGGCACGATGCGTTTTAATGCTTCATTACAGTCTTCATTGCTGGCACTACACAAAAAATCATAGTAGCTTATTTTTATATCGTTGTTTTTTATCATAGATGTCGGGAAGCGATAAATACGCGCATTGAGCTTATCTTCATCGTTCAACACTTCTTGCATCACGCCTTCATCCGCCTGCGGCAATAAACAACTACCGCAATCGTATATCGGTGCGATTTCCGCTTTGTTCGTTGTTGGATCAATTAAAAATCCCCAGTTGCCGTTATGCCTATCGAAGTTCCCCAAAAACGCGTCCACAACAAACATATTCCAGAAATGTTCTAAAAGCATTTGCGGATCGACAAACGTCTGCTTTTCTATCGTATCGAGAATATCCGACAGCTCCGTTCCCGTTCCTCCGTGCTCGGAATCGATTACCGTATTTTTAATCGCGCAAAAATCATATAAGATTTTTCCGTCTGCGGTAAAATCCGCACACGCACAAACCACTTTTTCTTTGTTGTCTACCGTAAATGTACCCAACATAGTTTTTTGCGCATTTATCCCAAGCATATTGAAAATACTGCTTCCCAAATGCTCGCTGTAACAGCTGTTGATATACGATAATTCCGTCTTCCTTTCTTTCCCCGAAGGCGGAAATTTTAACATATATTGCTCACCTTCGTATTCCACCGCAATCTTTTTTCCGTTTGCGCCGCTATACGCTTTGGTAAGCAATCGTTTACAATTCGTGAAATCTATCATTGCTTATCTCACCTCCAAAGATACTTTTCCCTTAAATATTCCGCATGTTCATGCGTAATTGCGCCATCGCTAATCTCTGCCATATTGATACTTCCGTATAATTCGCCCCACAAGCAATCCATCAGCGACGAACCGTTTTTTAAGCCGTCTTTATATGCGTCCAAATCATGCTGCAAATATTTAGGCAATCCATATTCATAGGCGCGCTCCTGTTCCGCTTGCACCTCTTCTTTCTCTTGCATAAACATTTCCATCGGTACGCCTAACGCTTTCGAGAGCCTATACAATGTTTCCGCAGAACACTTCTCTATTTTCGTCTTGCCGCTACAAATGTCGTTCAACGTCGCATGCGGGACACCACTGATTATCGCTAAACGGTATTTGGTCATTCCTTTTTCCTGTAAAACTTGATTTATGCTCATAGTAATACCTCTCTATACTATTATTATATCGGCGCACCGAAATAATGTCAAGCATATATCCGTTTTTTTAAGAAATTTTTACCGCCACTTATATTCCTGTTGTTCGCTTATAAAATACCGAACAGCGTACTTGATAAAATCAAGCACCGTCATTTCATCCTTCCGAATCGTCAGCACCGCAAAGCAAAGCGTGATTGCCGCAGGAAGCATTATCCCCAGCTTGACCAACAGCACAATGGCTATCAGCGCCATTACGCAGAGGATAATAAAATCTTTTAACCCCCACAACCACAGGTTTGCCTTTGCTTTTAAATTCTTCGGATATAAATATTGTTTCATGTTATTTTTCTCCTATATCACCCACCAGCCGAGAAATTTACTCAGCCAATTTACGTACCATCTCGAATCCGCCGTGTATTCAAGATCCGAGTCTTGCGTTTGTTTCCGCCTATAGCCTACGGAATATAGACCGTTATGCAGCCGACATTCCCCTACAAGCTCCGCTTTTCCGCGTGAAATCTCGTAGCCTTTTTCTTCGCTGTAATCGTACACAAACGCAATGATCTCGTACACGGTATCCCCGTATCGATAGCTTTCGTATATCTTGACTGAGTTTTTCCCGAACCGTATTCTTACCGTTTCGCCGCTTGACAGCGTCAAATAAACGTCGTTTTCTTCTTCCTGATATTGAAACTCGCCGTAGTCTTTTAAATAGCTCTCGTAATTCTTACAGCCTTGCGCCATAAACAAAAAGCTAAACCCCAAACACACGGCAAGTATCAACGCAAAAAATCGTTTTATGTCGGACCTCCTTGCGTTGGCGTCATTTCAGGCTCGTCCATATACGGCTCGCAAAACTCTTGCGGCGTTTGGTCGTGCCATCTGCGGATACGGAGCGTCAGCATTTCTTTGATGGTTTCCGTTTCTGACTTCGTCGGCTCGTAATCGAACCAATCGCTGCTACCATCGTCATAGCTGATCTGCCCTTTTAATTTCAGCGTGTCTTCAAACGGGTTATAGAACCCCCAAAGATTCAGCCACGTCCCTTCTTCGCCGTTCGTGCTGATATTGAATTTCTTATCCACTTCGAACCAAGTGTCCAACATAAAATTGATTTGTTGCGGATTGTCATCGTCCACTTCGATTTGCGGATCGACGTTCAAATCCTTCTTTTCTATTTCCATGCGTTCCGTCATACGTCCTCCTTTACGGCTTTGCCTTACCGATCATTCTCGTTAAGTTGATCGCCGTCATCGTTGCGTGAATGATACCCATTGCATTGAATCGCGTCGAGGTATCCATACCGAACTGCTGCGCGATTCGCGGCACTTCGCTCGCCGCAAGCATTATCCCTATACCGAGCAACATATTTTCTGGCAAGGTCAGTAAACCTAAATATAGAAGCGTCGTTTGCATGAACGCCGTCAAACACGTTGCCGCAACTTGTTTCATCCAGTTCGTAAAACCGTCTGAATAGCCTCTGGGAACAGAGAACATGTACAAGGAACCTACTGATATCTGCACGAGTAGTATCCCACCTCGCTTGATATTCTGAAAGAATACCTTGATAACGCAATACGCAAACATGATAAGAGCGACCAAATGATACAGTCCTCGCAACGCGCCGCCTGTTATCGTGAAGTTTGCAAAGAATACTTCCTTGCATAGCGTTGTCATATCCGATATCTGTACGTCAGCAAACAAGGTACCCAGGTCCGAAGCGAACGTGTGCTGTAAGCTGATACACAACTTATACAGCTCCACGGGAACGACACCGATGAGCGAACAGGCAAAGAAGCCTTTTAGGATGTTCAACGCCGTCGTTTTTATATTCGCTCTGCCCGTTTGGTACTCCATTGCAACGTCGAATATCGCAACCACTACGCCAACGATAAACAGCGACCAACCAAACAGCGTAAACAACCTTATCGTGGCTTCTACCCACGGAAGGTCGAATATCTCCGCACCCATATTTCCCATTGCCGTGAAAAAGTCGGCTATCGCGCCGTAAACGGTATCGTACATCCAGTGCAGCATCGTAGTCCAAATGGTATTGGAGAGCCGTTCGCCTATCGCCGCAAACCCGTCCATGATCGCTTCACGCACTCCGTCAATGATGTCTTTTACCCATCCAAACATTTAGTTTCACCTCCTGTTACGCAAAAGGCGGCCGCTTTACGCAACCGCCTTTCCTTTATGGCTCTACATGCCGAGAATATCCCAAACATACAACGGAGCCGTAAGCGTAAACACAAGACATGCAAACAAAATGCAGGGCGCGACAAACTCAAACTGTCCGTGTTTTCTGTAATCGAAATACGCCGTTCCCAATTTAATGAAGAACATGACCGCCAAAATCAAGTCCACAATCGGGAAAATTACGTTGTTCACCACCTGTTTGATTTGCCCCTGCGCGTCGTTCCACGTGTTCTCGACCGCCCCTGCCACGTCGCCCGTGTCCGCCGAAGCGACTACGCCCGAAATCGTAAACGCCGCTACGATGCAAACAAGCGCCAGCACGCTGATTAAAATGATCCAATGTTTTCTTTTCATCCTCTATCCTCCTATTACCTTTTTAATGTCTTTATCCCGAATCTTCCGCATTCGGATTTTCATGTTTCTCCCAAAGCAGATTTCTTCCTGCATACTTTCCGTAACCTGTTCGCCGAATACCCAAATTTCATCGCAAAACCAGATTAAACTCATACCTGCCTGCCTCAAACGCTTGATTTCGGACAGATTATTCACGCCCAACATCGTTGCATAGGCATGCGGTCCTACGGGTACGCATTCGCTTTGCAGAGTAAATTCGTAATACTTCGCCGCATCTTCAAGTTCCTTTTTTACATCCTCTCCAAGCGGCGCACAAACGTATATCTTCCTTTTCACACGCGCCCACTTCCGTGCCTGCGTGATCGCCGTATTGCTCATTTCACCCCCTTATCCAGTTGGATTTTGTTCGCTTGATATTGTTTTCGTTTCATTCTCTACCTCCGTATTGTTTTCGTCTTGGCTCTGGATTTCCGCCATCTTTTCTTTTGCCCAATCGGGAAGCAGTTCGAGCTTCATCACACCCTCGATTTCACTACGCAGGAACACGTCTTCCGCGCCGTCCTTCAAGAACTTCCCGAATACTTTCGTGCCAAGCGCGTCAGGACGGCATCCGTTGCCGAACTTCGCATAGAAAAGCTGTCCGTCCGGCGTTTTGAATTCATCCTTCAAGGCTCTCGCGTCAATGACTACGACCTTGCCTTTATAGTCAAGCTGAGAACGGCTGTTTTCGTAACAGCTTTTCTCGTCGTACAGCCCCAACGCCTGCCATTCCTTTCGGGCTTGGTTGATAAAAATATCCACAAGCCCAGGATGCGACGTCACTGCAAACGTCGAACGCTTCAAGTGCGAATCGTGCGGAATCATAAACCCGCGCGACCATTTCCGATTGTCCTCGCTGTACCGTCCTTCTCCGTGCGCCATCTGCACCGTGTTCGCCAACACCCAGTTCACTCGGTCGTAGCCGTATTCGCCGATCACACTTTTCGCGCCGTCCGCATTTAAACGGTCATCCTTATAGTGCAAGGCTATCATCCTTTCGATAGCTCTCGCGCAACGGCAGTTCTCGTTATAGCTTTCATCCCAAAGGTCGGTTTGGCCAGATTCTCTCGCTACTTCCCTTGACCACGGGTACAATGGCTTATGCTTTTCCATCCGCGCCACCCTGCGTTTGCGCCCACTTCACAGACAGATGCACAAGCGCCGCCCTTTGCTGTTCGGGGGATAACCCGTTCAAGAAATCGTAAAGCGTGATTTCATTGCCGTCCTTTTGCACCGTTTCTTTGCAACAATCGCAAATTTTTTCGCGCTTTACGACTACGCTTCTCCCGTCCTCCGATTCGGCGAACGATAACACGTCGTTGGCTTGAAACCCAACCTTTACCCTGATTTCGTAAGGGATTGTGATTCTCCCTCTTTTTCCTAAAATGCGATAAATCTTTCCCATGCTTCACCTCCTGTCTTACTCGCATTTGTTATAGCAGGGACAATTCTCGCAGTCCCCGTCGCAGTCCGTTTCATTGATTGGACAGTTCTCGCAATCTCCGTTGCAAACGATATCCTTTTTATCCGTTACCGCTTCAATGAGAATTGCGCCCTTCGTCGCAGAAATCTGCAACAAGTCGCCTTCGTTGATGCCCGATTCTTCCATTGCTTCTACGGGCATTGCAAAGAAAATAAAATTACCTTTTTTTACCTTTTGATCTTGCATGATATAATACATTCCTTTAAGATTTTTTCAAAATCGAAGTTTTCTTCCTGTGCTTCGAACAGTGTCAATTGCAACGGCTTATGCCGTTCTCTTTCGTATAGGTCATAATTGCCAATGAGCAGTTCTTTGAACTCTTTGCCTGCGTCGTATCTTTGCGCCATAGAATGCACGCGCGAAAAGTCAAAGATCGAAAAGCCTTGGTACAGTTCACGGATTTCAGGACAGTCGTTGTAGGACAACAAAAACTTGCCTTTTATGTTCTGCAAAGTGTCGTGAAGCCGTACATGGTCCTGCCAATTGAATCCTACTGCGTACATATCCTCCGAAGAAAAATACGGCGGATCGGCGTAGAAAAAGCTGTCGGGACGGTCGTAATGCTTTATCAAGGCCTCGAAGTCTTGGTTCTCGACGATCACGTTCGACATTCGGCTTTCCAGTTCCTTGATAAGCCCGAATATTTTCCGAATGTCCATCGGTTGCGCCGCAAAGGACTTGCAACCGCTTGAATAACTGTACCGCAAAAGTTTCATAAACATCGCCGCACGGCGCACGTCGTAGTCGTTCACTATCCGCGTCCGCAGTTCTTTGAGTTCCTGCGCTTCAGGGGGCGGAAACATAATTTCCGTTAGAAACAGCTCTTCCCCTAAATACTCGTCCGTGAAGGTTTCGTAGTCAAAAAATTTCTTGACCGTATTGAAATCTTCACGAGAGTTCAGATTGCAAAATCCCAGCTCTCGGATCGTCGCCATCGTCCTTTCTTTCATGCACCGAAACAGGTTGACGAGATTCCTGTCAAAATCGTTGTACACCTCGAACGGCGGTGGTTTGGGGTTACCGAGCAGCACGCTTCCCGAACCGCCGAACACGTCAATAAATCGTCCGTACTTTAATGGAAACACGGCATATAAAATATGGAGAATGGACGACTTATTCCCCACTCGTGTCACCGGAGTTTTAATAGTTACCACCTCTCTTTCCCTTGCGCGGTAACAGCCGTTCCAAAAAAGAAAAGCGGCGCAACCTTCCTTTCTCGGAACGATTGACACCGCTTGGGTTTTATTTAGTCCTTTTTACTTTGCCTGTGCGTAACGAGATGTTTCACAACAGCAAAACCAATTGCCGTTCCTGCGCAACACCCGCCGAGAAGAAATCCAATCAAAAAACTGAATCCTACCGTCATACTCTTTACCTCCTTATTGGTTTATAACAAAACCCGAACCTTCGTTTTCGTCAGGTTCGGGTTCTGCTTCCGTTGTTTCTATGCCCATATACTTGTTATAGGCTTTTTCATATTCCGCATAGTTCTCTGCGCCGTGTTCGCGCAAGAACTTTTCATCGAATATCCATAAGGGATAACTACCGTACGCGCCTGCTTTCGTCAAGCCCGTATCCTGCGCGATTCCGTATTTGAGCAGTTGTTCGGCAAACCGACAATTATTTGTGTCGATATACGCTGCGTTTTTAAGCCCGATAAACTCGCCGAAGCTTGCGGTCAACCGCGCAAACGGCGTAGGATACTTTTCGTCCATCGCGTCCAGGTCAATGGCAATATTCAGCATTTTTTTACCGTTAAAGTCTTTGACGTTATACAGCTCTACGCACGGCTGTACTTTTTCTTTACCGCCGTAGCTCGTATTTATCTCGTAAATCATAAGTTCATCCCCATTCCCATAGTTTCTTCGTTGCCGTCCGTGATGTTCACGTATTCGCCGATAATATTCAACGCGCCGTTATAATCACAACCCGAAGTCATGATGCGATTGCTCATCTCTTTCGCCTGTTCCCCCATACCATGTCTGCGAAGAACACGCGAAGCAATGCCCATAAGGTTGAATATGTTGCCATCTTCGCCGATAAGCGGACAGTCAGGCTTTTGCACGGTTTGCGATTCTTCCGTAAACCCGCCGAGCTTATTCGGAACGTAGTCCGAAAGCCAAGTTCCGCCGAAAGTGCCGTGCGTTTGTATACGCCACGTCGCAAGCTTGCCTACGTCGATATCCATGCCGTCGAACGGGAAAAGGATACACGTCAGCCCGTCTTTGGAAAACACCGAACAGTTCTCAAACCTCGATTCGTTTCGCAATATTTCTTCCTTTGTCAAAAGGTCGTTAATTCCTTCCAGCCATTCTTTCGGCTCGCCGCCACAGCCTTGCAGGATAAGCCCTTCTTTATCGTTCATCTTTCGTAAATCTTCTGCTTGTATTACGTTAATCATTGCGTTATGCCCTCCATTTTTTGTTCTTCTGTTTCTTCTTCCGTAAAATCTGCCGTTAGATAATCTCGCAGAGTCAGCTCGTCCCCCAAGAAGTTCGGGGACGTTTCTTCGTCAAACTCAATGCAATCGTTTCCCCCAAGGTCTATCGGTTCTCGCGTGAGTACCGTACCTGCGTGATCCACGCTCACGTGCTTTTCTATGCTTGCAAAGAACGGAACGCCGTCCCGTAAATCGTATTTATATACGCCGTCGGGGAGTTCGCTCTCATCCACTCGCGCGTTCGTGAACAATGCTTTTTGGTCGCAGACTTCAATGAGTTCAAAGCTATCGTCCAAAATCGGATGCTTTGGATATTTAGATATGTTTGCGTATAACGGGCAACCATAGTAGGATACCACGCCGTAGCTCGTGACCGTTGCGTTTGTACGATTCAAAAGCGTTCGGCCTTCGTTATACACCGAAAGGCTGTCCAACCACTCCCTATCAAAGTCTTTGTCCATATGCTCTGCGATATATTTTTTGAAATACTCCGTCGAATTCTCCACTTCTGTATCCAACTCATATTTGTCGATATCCCACGCAACGCTCAACATCTTTTCAAAATTGCTTATGTCGCCAGCCTCTAACACCGCCTTGAACTTCAGCTTATCCATAGGCGGCATTTCCATATACATCTTCGCAAGCAAATTCAAGTCGTAGATTCTTCGCATATCCCCGAAGTGATGTTCTTTGATTTGCGGTATCGCGCTTTCAAAACCTAAATATACGCAATCTTCTATTCCTTTCTCGCTATACTTTTTTCCGTGCGCCGATAATTCTTTCAAATCCATCGGCAAGCTGATCCAATCGTTCGTAGGCTGCGCTTCTTCGCCGCCCTGCGGTGCGCCTGCAATTTCCAAACGGAATGCAAACCATCTTTCCACCTCGCCCGTGTCGTTTGGCAAGGTTTTTCCATCATACACTTCGGGGAGTTCGTACTCACCTGCCACCACGTATTTCCCGTTTGCGTATACGCCGCCTTCGTTTTCTCTATGCAGTTTCCCTATCGTTTCTCTGCTGATAAGATATAACGATTGGTCGGGAATTGCTTGAATATCTGGATGCATATCGTTGTCAATGACAAACTCGCCGAGCTTTTCATCCGAGCCTATCCCAGGATAAACCCCTACGCCATCCAAACCATAGGTCAGATTGATTAAATCCTTCATACTGACGACTTCGTCTTCATCGCCCGTCAGGACTTTACTTTTGACCGCTTTCAATGCCGTCAGTTCGTTCTCGCTTAACTCACTCAAACGCTTGGCAAAGAAATTCAACTCGTCCATGGTAGGGCTGTCCAGTCTTGTTCCGACAAGCTCAGGCAATAGCGGACAGCTTTCTATCCGTATATCCGCGCCTACGTTAAGCCAGTTTATAACACGCGCTTTATGGTACGCGTCTAAAATGTCCGCGTCCGACGCAGGCAACCACACCGATGAATAAAAATGCTCCATACTGCGTTGTTTTTCAGCGCATAATTCTATTTTTATCGTTTTATTGTTCATATTCTTCTCCTACATCGTTTGCTGCATTTCTTCCGTTTCCACGGGTTCTTCATACGGCTCGGCGGAATAGATCGACTTTCCGCAATAGGATATATCCACGATGTCTTCGGGATACAGGTGATTGCGCTCGCCAAACGTGCGCTCAAATTCTCGCCTGTCTTTGGCTGGCATATCCCAATCCGAATAGTTCGTCGTAGGATCCCGTCGCAAGGCGTTCGCATCAATTTTGAACGTCAGCGTTTTCCCTTCCTTATGCGCCGTCACCGACAAGGTTTTCGCATCCGTGCTTTTCGCCGCCGTGATAATATCCCTTAAACGGCGCAATGAAGTGTCCTTTAATTCTTCGATACCTTGCAATTCCGTTCTCAATAACGCGTCTTTATTAAGCGTGAGCAAAATCCGTTCCTGATGCTTCGCAAAATATTCCTGCGCTTCTTTTTCTATAAACGCTGACGGGTTGCGAAGATAGGACAAAAGCTCCGTATCTCGCTTCCATTCGTCAAAGCTGTATCCGCATTTATAGGTCACGTCTTCGGGTTTCACCCATTCCAAAAAACAACGGCGGCCGTCGTTGACTACGCCGTAATTGCGGTAATACTCCAAATCTTGGTAGTCGCGCCCAAAGAGTTGGGTTGCTTCCAGATTATTTACGTCGTTATTTACCCACGCCTCTACTTTCGCGCATACGCCTTGCGTTATGTCTTCTTTCATTTGATTGGTGTAGACTTTCGCTTCTATCTCTGGATCGATATCTTCAAAATAGCCGTGCGCAAAATAAATCTTGCCGTCTAATTTGTTGTAAATCCCTGCATCTTCAAATTGTTCTCTACGACGCAGTACGTCTTCTTTATCGTAACAATACTGCCGATACAAATAGATAAATTCCTCGTCCTTCGGCACTTTTATGAACACCTGCGTTCCGTGCTTTGCGCTATCGTCTATCAAGGGACGAAAAGATTCGTCCCCCAACCACGACCGTAATTCTTCTTTACTGATCATACTTTTACTCCTTTACGCAATATTTTTCATAATGCTCTTTTATTAATTGTCCTATTGCAGAAATCACTGGTACAGTTACGGCATTCCCTGCCATTTTATACAGGTGTCCGTCCTTTAAGCCCGTTGCTTCCGCTTTGTGAAATTGCTCGTCTGTAAATCCTTGTAACCGCCAACACTCTATCGGCATCAGTCGTCTTACCTTGCCGTAGCGTATGATACCGTGCCTGTCGCATACCGTTAAGGCAAACATAGGCTCGTTAGGTCCTTTATATCTCCGTCCTTGTTGCCGCACGTATTCTTTTGCAGGCGTTAGTATCGCGCGCGGTTCGTCTTCGATGAATACACCCGAATGCTCGCCCTTCCTATTGCTTATCCCCGAATCGTGTCTTGCCGTTATACACCTTGCCGTATCCGTTAAGTTCGGGGGCGGATTCATGTCAATAAAAAAGTAGCCCTGCGAGCTACTCGTCGTGAGCGTATGCGCCACCTTATCTCCCACCCGTCCGCGCCGTGAATTGATACCTGGGTACGCCAAATCAATGCTATCCCCAGGATACGCAAGTTGATAACCTTGCTTCGTTTTCACCTTTATCGGCAAGTTAATATCATATAGTCCTGTCTTTCCGCCAAAGCCGCCTGCATTGCTCGTAAGCGTTATTCCGACTCCCCTTGGGGTGTAGATTCTGTTTCCTTCACGTCCGGGGATAATTTGCTCAGTAGTCTTTCCATTTGCCTCTCGGAAAGAAAGTATTTCTCCGGGGCATCTTTCTCCAAGAAATCCGACAATATACACTCTCTTTCTGGCCTGGGGAACACCGAAATCTTTGCTGTTACACACTTGCCATGCGACATGATACCCCAATTCAGAAAGCGCGCTGAGGATAACTGCAAACGTCCTGCCCCCGTCATGCGACAAGAGTCCGGGTACGTTTTCAAGAAAAAGAAATGTTGGTCTTTTAACGGCTGCGATTCGAGCAATTTCAAAGAAAAGTGTTCCTCTTGCGTCTTCAAATCCGCCCCGCTTTCCAGCGAGTGAAAAAGCCTGACAAGGGAAGCCTCCGCAAATAAGGTCGATATCAGGCACGTCGTTTGGGTTGATTTTTGTTGCGTCTTCAAAATATTTTTCCTCCTTTTTGATGTCATATATTGCGTTATACGCTTGGTTGGCGTGTTTATCTATTTCGCAGTGTCCTACGCACTCAAACCCGCCGATTGCTTCAAGACCGCTTCTAAAGCCGCCTATTCCAGCGAACATATCAAAAAAGCGAATTGCCATACGCAACTCATTTCCTTAACGATTACTTTGTTTTACTTCTCCGAGCTTTTCATCACCTCACATTACCATACTTGGGCCGTCATACCCCATACTCTCGTCTTCGGATACTTCGTCCTCGGAGAGTTCTTCCTCTTCTTCGTCTGCGGCAATCAGCGCCTGTTCTTCCGTTCCTTCTTCCAACTGCGCTTCTTCCTCGTCTTCGTTTGCCAACGACTCAAGCCTTTCTTTCTGCGCCGCCTGCTCCTCTAAATCTCTTTCGATTTCTCTTTCAAGCAAGCCGTTCAAGAAATCCTTTTGACTAATGCCGTGGCGTTTCAAATATTCCTTAATTTTTTGGTACATCTCTTCAGAGACTTGTACCGCGATCGTTCTCATAGGTCCCATATTATTTTCCTCCTTGATTTTGGGATGCAATTCGTCTTGCAGTGCGATGGACACGAACTGTGCCATCGTCATGTTGTTTTCCGCCAAGTATGCGCTAACTTCTGCATGCAAGTCAGCGTCTACCTTGACGGTAATGCCTTTCTTTTCTCCGTTCGCCATATCTTCCTCCTTATACAATTTTCATTCCGCCGTCTTCGACGGGTTCTTCCGCTTCGTCTTGTTCAAACTTGAACTCTACGCCCGATTCCTGCAACAGCTCGATGACTTTATCTTGCACGCCTTTTGCAACGTAATCGCTCATAGGTTCTTCTCCGTCTTCATTAGGCAAAAGCTCTATACCGAGCTTTGCAAGATATCCCTTTACCAAATCCCAACAGTCGCTTTCCAGCTCGTCAAAATAGCCGAGCTTGGAGCAGTCTATTGCTTCTTTCGGCGCAAGGATTTGGCAATCGTCGCCAAAGTCCAATACCTTGCCGTTTTTCAGTCGTGCTTCTTGCGCAAGTTCGCTTTCCGTAAGCGTTCTGAAACTGTCTTCACCAGGAATCAACGACAGTCCTCTGCCGTTATCCCACGCTACGTCAATACCGCCCACGCTTACGTTGAGTACCGTGCCGCGCGCTCCGCTTTCTATGGGACATTTCTCATCACTGCCCATACTCAAAAGCATAATGCGCGTACCTTGCGGATAGCGTTCCTTATACCGTTCCATTCGCCTGCGTTCTCTTTCCCATTCGTTCATTTTTACCTCCTCGCCCCGTTCTGCTTTTTTTATCATCGGGAGCAATATTTTTAATAATTTTGTTGCATATGCCAAATCCGTTATCCCTGTTACGTAGATCCCATCCGTTGTTAAAAGCGGAGGTCCGTCTGCATACTTTACCGTTACGTCGCCGTATTGTCCGTCCTTTATAATAAATTCCGCGACTTCTCGCACGCTGTTCAATTTTTTATTTCGCACGTTAGACGAACCTATAAGTTTTGGATGCTTCTTTAAATCCACGTACCTGCCGTTTTTATACGACAACGTAAACCGTATGAAACCCTGCGGCAAACAACTCTGTTCTATAAAATCCGCGCTCTTATCCATTCGCCGTTTTATAGACATAACTTCTTCCGCCGTTGCCGTTTCAATCACGCCATCTCCATACAGATACGGTGCTACTGAAACTGTTATTGTTTCTCTTCCGCTTAATTCACCCATAAACTTTTCATAAGCCGCACAGCCTTTTAAGTCGTTTTTTCTTCTCGGTATCCCACCCACTATAAACCTTGATGTTGCCGCCCTTGACTTCATCGTCACAACCGAAAATAATAATGCCATTTACATTCCTCCCATTTTCATCCCGTTATCCTTGCCGATAATTTCTTCAACGGACTTCCCCGACTGAATATATACAAATCCGCTATCTATGAATTTGCCGTTGTATTCGTTGCAGATATGCCGTCCAAAGTCACGATAGTCAATAAAGTCTTTCACTTCGTCTGCGCATTCGTATTCGGGATCGTTATCTACCAAATGCCGACCGAGTTCATACTCGTCCGAAATGCCGTCTATATAAGTGAAGTCATCCAAATGATTGATGATCGCAGTTGCGTCTTTTGCCGTGTTTACGTCTGCATATTCCGCAACCGCTATAAACATATCTATGTCATCAAGATTCTCTGCGCGGTTCGCAAATTCGTTGATGGCGTAAATGTCTTCGCCGCTTACGATATTATCCAACAGCTCTGCATACGCGCCGTTCGTCGTATTGCAATTCGTCATCGTGACGTTGCAATTGTCTGCATTTTCCACACCAAGGCGCGACAACGCTTTCTTGACAGCAAGCTTTTCTTCGGGAAGGTATAAATACTCTCTCGCACCAAGAAACTCAACTTCCATTTCCAGCAGATATTCCTTATACGGAAACGGGGGGAACGTTTCCCCTCTATATACTTCCTCAAAGGGAATATCGTCGTTGACAAACAGCAAACCTTTTTCCGTCCATACGCCTTTTCCCGATTCGAGCAATTCCTTGCCGATTTTTGCATATTCTATGTCTTTGCTTCTATCTACGGGAATCGCTATATTTCGTGCAATCATATGCGTTCTGCCTACCGATGTCATATCCCCGACGTTTTGAATAAGCGTATACCGCCTACCGTTAAATGTGAGATTGATGAGGTCTTTCGCTGAACTGAAACCTTCCTTTCTCGCCACCACTGCAAACTTATCCGTTTCCGCTTTCGTCATAGCATCCAAATGCTTTGCAAGATAATTCACCTCATCCAAATCCACTTCTTTCCCCGCCAGCAATTCTGCCCCGTCCCCGTCTAATACTTCCGCAACGTACACAGGCGGAGGCAATTCAGCCGTAATGCCTATATCTCGCAATCTTTTGGTAATAAATTCCTCTGTACAGGGAAAATCAATGACCGTTTCTTTGTCGCCGTTCCGTAATTTTAATTCAATCATTTCTTTTCCCCCGTATAGTGTTCTTTCGGCAACCCGAACCGCTTGATATCCATTGCGATATGCACGATCCGCCAAATCTCAGGCGGTATAAGTTCCTTATCCGCCAAGTCGTTCATTGACAACAGCCTTGTTCCAAGCGCAAGGTCCTTTGCACAACAAAACAAGGTATAGCCGTGTTCCGAACAACGCTTTACCCTGACGCGGTGTATAGGGATTTTCTTATCAATCATATACATGCGCGCCGTAAGCCACAGTTTCCTATCTGCCGTCAGAAGATAGACGATACACATCTGCACGTTATCTTTCTTATCCATCTTCTTAATGGCATCCTTGAATGCGGCTTTATGCCTTTCGTTTCTAAATTCCATTTTCTTTGTATCCTCCCATTTGATTTTTTTGGAAATAAAAAAAGCCGACTGTTTCGTCAACAATCGGCTCAATTTCGTTATTTGAGTATTTCCCCGTCCTCCGCGCAACCGCGCGAATTTCGGGCTGTTTTTCGCCTACAATCGCATGCTACTGATTTTGGGTTATATTCTCACTCGGTTCAAAATGCGTATTCATTACGGAAAAACCCTTTTCGGGATACCCATGTACGAGTCTTTCCATAATTCCGTCCATTTCTTGATCTTGTTCATAAGTGATATGTTCACAATCATCTCGCGCATAATTTACACTCTTGAAAATAAGCTCGGCTTGGTCTTGCGTGAATACTTTATTTCCATCCACAAGCTTTGCGCGAATCGCAAAATCTTCTTTCGCTTTCGTGAAGCTATCCGTATAATGTCCATAGGCTAAATACGAGCCGCCGTCATTTTGCCACCACGTTGCAAACTGAAATCCGCGGTCCTTATTATACGCACCTGCAAGCACCGTATCTCCGTATTCCAAAAATTTACGGTAATGCGATACGGATTCCACCTTCATGGGCATGCCGTTTTCGTATAACCGTGCGCATTCTTTAATCTCCGAGGCTTCCTCAAAAATCTTTTGTGTGAACTGGCTATAATGCGCCTCATTTATTATCTTGCTATCATAAACCAGTTCGCCGTTCTTCCCTTGATCGCAAAGGAATACGCCGTTGTGATAGATTTTCAGCATTTCGCTTTCTTCATCATATACCGCGCCGTAACCCTGTTCCTTCAGCCTACGTTTGAGTTCTTCCTGATAAATGGTCATTTTTCTTTTCCCTCCTACATTGTTAATTTAATTACTTGCTCAACTTCTTCTACCATACTTATGTTTTGCAATCCTTTCGGATCGACAACTACTTCCGATTCCCCACGGCAACCAAAATACGCATACACGTCCTTTTTATCTATCTCCGCAGAGTAAACTTTTCCGTTCTCTCCAAAGCGTTCGGCAAACCATTTCGCTTTTTCTTCGTCTAACGTCCACGACATTGCTTTGCGGTCAAAGCCGTTGAATGACGTTACGCCACGATAGACCGTCACTGTTTCGTCTAAATTCTTCCACGTTTGATATTCGTCTTTCGTCATAAGATAGGTTGGCGCGGCTTTTTTGAATAAATCCAATAATTCTTTTTTCGTGAAATTCTTATCCATGTTCGGATTCTCCGAACGAACCCAAGCGTCTGCGAGAAGTTTTGAATAATCTTTGCTTGATAAATACGGCGTAGCGAATTTCAAAAACGCAAGTCTATAAGGGCCATTCAGCAACGCATATACTTGCCACAAGTCCTTTGCGGAATTTATCCGTTCTTTCATAAACTCTTGCCACCGTTCAATATTTCTTTCGTTTTTCGTTAAATCTAAAAAGTTGTTTCTTCCGCCTTTATCAAAAATCATGACGAAACCCGTTGCCGTAAACGGGTGTTGTACCACCACAGGCGAATATGGCGTTTTATGGACAGGCGTCATTAGTAGCATTCTCGCTATTGATTTTACCTTTTCTAAATCCGTTTCTTTTAGCATATCTTTCTCCTCCTAATTTTGGACATAAAAAAAGGCATAGAGTTTTCCTTCTCTATGCCGACAATTTTTTTAGTTTTTTGCGAAAACGGGAGTTCGACTCTGTCAAGTATCGTAAAACAGCCATTTTGCATCTATAAAAATGTGTTTTGAAATTTCGCACTTTGAAATGCGAAAACCCCAGGAATTTCCTGGGGTTTAGGCGTATGGATCTTTTTTGTCCACACTTTATGGCGCAGGCGGAGGGATTCGAACCCCCGGGAGTTTGACCTCAGACAAGATTTCAAATCTAGCTCGTTATGACCGCTTCGATACACCTGCGTAAATTATTAATTGTAAAATTGCGAGAAAACTGCGAGAAAGATATTCGCACTTCTGCATCTAAAAATCGCTCAAACCCGCATAAATAAAGGGGTTTAGAAAAATTTCAGCGATGAAACGGATTTTCTTTCAAGACCGCCTCGTTATGACCGCTTCGATATTCCTGCATTTACTTTTTGGCTGTCAACTATCTCATTATAACCGACTTCAAAAAAAATTTCAACGCTTTTCCACTATGTTTCCCCCTTCTTCTTTACTTTTTTCTTTTCTCGTGTTATAATACCTCTATGAATATTCCTACTTTTCAAAACAATTTATCCAAGCTCGCCGAAAGCCTCGGGGCGGATCTTATCGGCTTCTGCCAATTACCAAATCCCCCCATCCAGGAAATGCCCGAGCTTCACTATGCCGTATCTATCGGGGTAAAGCTCGCAG
>JAFUMY010000126.1 GCA_017482415.1 Clostridia bacterium | reverse complement strand
GGGAGCTGCTGCAACTGCTGCGCTTACGCCGAATTCTGCTTCAAGTGCTTTTACAAGTTCGTTCAATTCAAGAACGGTCATAGCTTTTACTTCTTCAATGAGTTTCTGTACATCCATGATTTTTTAATCCTCCGATTTTTTTAATGATTTTTAATTTAATAATAGAAATTAGTTGCTTTCTTTTGCTTTCGCAATCTGGTCCAAAACACCAACGAATTTGGAGAGCGAGGACTGGAAGCAACCAAGCATTTTCGCGATAAGAACTTCCTTGGAAGGAATTGCGGAAAGTACTTTAACACCAGCCTTGTCCAGATATTTGTTTTCAACGTACGCACATTTGGGAACGATTTTTTCTACCAAAGCAGGGTTTGCTTTCGTTTCCTTCGCGAATACTGCTGCGCCACTCGTTTCGTCTGCGCAGAATACCGTTGCGGTCGTACCGTTGAGGTCGTTATCGAAATCCGTAATACCCAGTTCGTTAAACGCACGTCTTACAAGCGTGTTTTTGTATACCTTGTATTCGCAGTTTACTTCCTTGAATTTATTTCTGAGCGCGGTTACTTCAAGAACCGTAAGCTTGTTGTAATCTGCAAGGACAACCGATTTGCTTGCCTGGATTTTCGCTTTGATTTCTTCTACGATTTGTTTCTTAGCTTCTACATTTGCCGACATAAATTTTACCTCCTTTAAGCATTTTACTGCCTAATATAATAAAAAATACCTTACGCCGCAACGGCATAAGGACCTCATAACTTCTTAAAAAGCTGTATTTCCTTAACCTGAGCGAGCGGTTACCCATCAAACCTTTCGGTGCTCACCTTCTGCGGCTACTGATTTTTACTATGCTATTATAACATCTCCGCCAAAGGCAGTCAACCGTTTTTGACCGCCTTTGACGAAATTTTTAATTTTTTTTAGGCTTCCCCTGTTTTTTCCACGCTTTCGCGTGTAGACCGCTTTCGCGTGTAGACCGCTTTCGCGGTAAAGCGCAAGCACGGCTTGCTCTTAAATCTTGGGCAATACCTTTACGCCAGGGCCCATCGTCGAAGCAACCGTTACGCTCTTAAGGTAGGTACCTTTTGCGGTAGCGGGTTTCGCTTTTACGATTGCATCCATAAGCGCGGTGTAGTTTTCAACAAGCTTTTCCTTGCCGAAGCTCTTTTTACCGATGGGGCAGTGGATAATAGCGGTCTTGTCAAGTCTGTACTCAACTTTACCTGCTTTAACTTCTGCGATTGCCTTTTCTACGTCCATGGTAACCGTACCGGACTTAGGGTTAGGCATCAAGCCCTTGGGACCGAGCACACGACCGATACGACCTACCATACCCATCATGTCGGGGGTGGTGATCATAACGTCGAAATCGAACCAGTTTTCGTTTTGAATCTTTGCGATGAGCTCTTCTGCGCCAACGTAGTCTGCGCCTGCAGCCGCTGCTGCGTCTGCTTTCGCACCCTTAGCGATAACCAAAACTCTCTTGGTCTTACCCGTACCGTTGGGAAGGACGAGTACGCCACGTACCTGCTGGTCAGCCTGACGGGGGTCTACGCCAAGACGAACGTGCAATTCAATCGTTTCGTCAAATTTTGCCTTTGCGGTTTCAAGCAAAACGGAGATTGCTTCGTTTGCTTCGTACTGCTTCGTCAAATCAAATGCTTTTACGCTATCCTGATATTTCTTTCCGTGTTTCATTTTATAATCCTCCTTGCGGTCGATGACGAGAGGTTACCTCTCTGCCGCTTCACTCCTTTCGAATCAGTCCTCAACGGTAACGCCCATACTGCGAGCGGTGCCGGCGATCATGCTCATTGCGCTTTCAAGGCTGGTGCAGTTCAGGTCGGGCATCTTCGTCTTAGCGATTTCCTCTACCTGTGCTTTCGTCAGCTTACCAACTTTAACGGAGTTGGGTTTTGCGCTAGCCGTTTCAAGACCAAGTGCTTTCTTGATCAAAACGGGAGCGGGGGGCGTCTTCAAAATGAACGTGAAGGAACGATCCTGATAAATCGTTACGACAACGGGGATAATGAGACCGGGTTTGTCTGCCGTTTTTGCATTGAATTCCTTTGTAAAGCCGGGCAAGTTAATACCGAAGGGACCAAGGGTGGAACCTACGGGAGGAGCCGGAGTCGCTTTACCAGCGGGAAGTTGCAATTTTACGACTGCTGTAATCTTCTTAGCCATAAATATTTTCTCCTATTGTGGTTTTGACAAGACGCCCTGAAAAATATTTGACGTCTCTCCCACTTTTTAGCAAATTCAGTTCCGCATTTCGCCTTGCGGAAATAGGCGCGGACGGATTATTCTTCTTCCGTTGCTTCGGGAACTTCCCCGTCCAGCTTCTTGATTTGAATATATTCCACTTCAACGTCCGTCGTTCTACCGAACATCGTCGTCGAGATCTTCGCTTTCTGCGCGGACTGGTTGAGTTCCTTAATCGTACCGAAGAAGCCCTTCAAAGGTCCGTCTTCGATGGATACGCTGTCGCCCACCTCGAAGATATCCTCGACAACCGCTTCTTCTAAGCGCATCTTGCGGATTTCTTCCGGCTTCATGGGGATAGGACGGCCCTGAGGACCGCAGAAACCCGTTACGCCACGCGTAGACGTAACGTAATACCAGATTTGGTTGGTGTAGATCATCTTGATGAAAACGTAGCAAGGCAGAAGCTTTCTTTCCACTACCTTAAGCTTACCGTTCTTCTCTTCAACGACCTGCTCCATGGGAATTTTCAAATCGACGATATAATCGCCCAGATTGTTGTTTTCAATCAACTTCTCCAAGCTGTCTTTTACCATCGCTTCATACCCAGAATAGGTATGCAAAATATACCATTTGGGTTCTTCGTTCATCGGCATATACGTTCCTCCGAATTACGAGATAAGACTCAAAAGCCAGCTCAAAAGCGCGTCAACGCCCGTAACGACTGCAAGGAAAGCAGCTACGACCACGAGAACGACGCCAGTCGTCTTCAGCACGGTGGAGAACTTGGGCCAAGTAACTCTCTTAAGCTCGGAGAAGGTTTCTCTGAACTTTGCGCCTACGCGACGGAACCAGTTGGGTTTTTTATTCTTTGTCTTTGTTGCGTTTGCCATTTTTACCTCATGCGCTGCTACGCCGAAGGAACTTGTCCTCGGCGCGCGCTAATAGAAATTATTTCGATTCTTTGTGTTCCGTGTGCTTTCTGCAGAACGGGCAATACTTGGAAAGAACGAGTCTATCGGGATCGTTCTTCTTGTTCTTCAAGCTGTCATAGTTTCTATGCTTGCATTCGGTGCATTCAAACGTAATTTTGGCTCTTGCCGTTTTGGTTGCCATAATCAAAACTCCATACAAAAAATTACACCCCTCTTTGGGTGCGTGAGATTAGTTTAACACACTTTCGAGGGGTTGTCAATCTTTTTTGACGGCTTTTTGAACTTTTTTTATATTTTTATAAATTTATTTTTTTAGCGTTTTTATGGAAAAATGCTTCTCGTTTTTAAAGCTCTTCAACCCAAATTCTATACTGCTTTCCCCCTGGAAGCGTGAATACAATCCCCTCTTCCGTCTCGTTAGTAAAACCCACCAGCTCCGACCTCATCATCGGTATAAGCTTTCGTAAAAGCTCTTTTTCCATAGTGCCTTTTGACAAAATTTCCTGTTTTTCTTTTTCTTTGTTCATTTTTCTGTTTTCTCCTTTGTTTTATACTTTCAATACCGCGCGACAGTCTTGTAATAATATTATACCTCTACAAACGGAAAACTTCAAGCAAAAGTTTCCTTTTGTAGAGATAATATTTTGTAGGAGAATGTCTTTGTTTGTATGAATTTGTCGATTTTTGCCGAAAGTCTTTCAGAGCTTATTACAGAAACAAAATTAACCCCTTCGGATTTTGCCGAAAAGGTGGGGTGCGGAAAAGGAACGATTAGCCGTTATTTAAGCGGTAATAAAATGCCGTCTGTTTCCTTATTGGTTTGCATGGCAGATTTTTTCCAATGCTCTACTGATTATTTGCTCGGTTTGGAAACGGAACGTTATCCTCGCGTGTTTAAAACGCCCATCCCTTTCCAAGAACGGTTGCCTATGCTGTGCAAACAGTTAAATACAACGAAAGCAGAAATCAAAAGAAAATGCGATTTTGCAGAATCTGCTATTTATTTTTGGCAAAGCGGTGAAAGAAAACCCTCTGTTGAAAGTATTTACAGAATCGCCGTTGCTTACGGTTGTTCTATCGATTTTATCTTAGGACGAAGCGATTTCTAATAATATATAATAATGTACACGCCTGCGCGGATATGCGCAGGCGTGTATTGTTTGTATTGTGAAAGTAATTTCCCCGTGCTTACGCGTTGACCGCTTTCGCAGTAAAACGCAAGCACGGCTTGCTTATTTTGGGGCTGTTTTACGCTTCGCGTATTGAACGCCTAACGGCGTTAATAGCGCAAGCAAAGCTTGCTTTTAGAATGGCTACCTTTCTATGGGCTGCCGCCCATACCTGCGTAAAGGCTCTGCCTTTACAATCCGCAAGGAACTTCGTCCCTTGACCCGTGTTTACTTTTTGTATTCTTCTGCGAGTTTTTTGAAAAGCGGCAACGCCTTTTCAATGCGTTCGGTCTGGACGCAGTACGCCACACGTACCCAGCCCGAGTAACCGAAATCCGCACCGTTGACTAATAATAGCTCGTATTTCTTAGCGCGTTCACAGAACGCCGCCGCGTCCTCTTCCAACGCTTTCACAAATAAATAAAACGCTCCGTCGGGATAAATGCACGTGTAGCCGTAGTCCTTTAAGCCGTTATACAGTAAATCTCGGTTGCGCTTGTATACGCTCAAATCCGCCGTCAAGCCGTCGCACTCCGCCGCTACCCTTTGGAATAACGCAGGCGCGCAAACGAAACCAAGCTCTCTGCCTGCGCCGCAAACCGCTGCATATACCTCTTTCGATTCCTTGGCTTTCGGATTCACTGCGATATACCCGACGCGCTCGCCAGGCATCGACAGCGATTTTGAATACGAATAGCAAATAATCGAGTCCGCATAATAGTTCATCACACAGGGCACGACCGTTTCTTTATCGTAAATCAGCTCTCTATACGGCTCGTCCGAAATCAAATAAATCGGCGCGCCGTATTCCTCGGACTTCGCTTTTAAAAGCGACGTCAAACGCTCGATTGTCTTTTCGCCGTAAACCGCGCCCGAGGGGTTGTTCGGGGAGTTTATCAACACCCCTTTCACGTGGGGGTTGAGTGCCTTTTCAAGCGCCTCAAAATCGGGCTGCATCGTGTTTCCGTCCGAGGGGAGCACGGTGAGCTTTGCGCCCGTGCCGCCGATAAATACCCGATATTCGGGGAAGAACGGCGCAAACACGATAAACTCGTCACCCTCGCAGGAAAGCGCGTGAAAGGTAATCGTCAAAGACGCCGCCGCGCCGCAGGTCATGTACAGATTATCCCCCGACAGCTCCGCGCCGAAGCGTTTTGTGAAATTCTCTGCAATCCTGTCGCGCACGCCCTTATCGCCCTGCGCCGAGGTGTAGCCGTGTAACGCCACGGACGGAACCTCGTTCACTGTTTTGATAATCGATTCGTTGACTTCAGGGGGGGCAGGTACGGAGGGATTTCCGATGGAGAAATCGAAAACGTTTTCCGCACCGATTTCTTCGCCGCGTTTTTTCGCGTATTCGAAAATCTCGCGGATTGTCGAACGCTTGCTGCCCAAACCGTACATTTTTGCATTATAACTCATAAATCGTTCTCCTGTTTTCTTTCGTGATTACACAAGGCTAAAAAACGCCTTGCTGCCCGAAAGCAGCTTCTCGTCCAAAGCCCACTCGCCGTTCTTTAAAACAAGCCCGAAACCGCATTCCTTTGCCGCCTCGTACACGTCGTCACCGTCATAGCCGACGATTTTATCCGACAAATCGTTTAAGATACGTTTCGCCTCGGGGGTGAATCTCGACGTCGTAATAAAAATCCCTCGGCAGTGCTGTTTTCCGTCCTTTGCCTGACGGCAAGCGCATGCGCCGATAAATTGCTGCAACAGCGTTTCCCCGACTACCCACAGCCGTTCGTCCCCCTTTTCGGGGTTCCAGTTCTTCGACTGTATGTAAATCGTCTCTCTAAAACCAAGCTTATCCGTCAGCTCGATTTCGCCGTCGATTCCACCGTCGTGATCGCCGCCGCTAATCTTCAAGCCCTCTAATCTGCGGCCGTTTTTCATGGAATATCTCTCCAAAAGATATACCGAATAATACTCAAAATAATCCCCGCCGAGGGTACGGATACGTCTTAAAAACGCTTCCTTTAATTTCTCATCCGCGCTCAGGGGCTTCTGTACGGGCTTTTTCACCGTTCCGCGCGTTATCGTGCGCACGTTCTTGCGAACGGCAGCCGCAGGCTTTTCTTCCGCTTTCGCCTGTTTTTGCACGGGTTTTTGTTCGGGCTTTTTGTCCGTTTTAGGCTCTGTTTTTTGTTCCGCTTTGGTTTCGGGTTTCTTTTCCTCAACGGGCTTTTGCATAGGCTTTTTATCGCCGAACAAAAAGCTCATGTCCATGACAATGCCTTTATTTGCAACCTCTGCCTTTTCCTTTACCACAAGCTGACGAGCTTCCTTTGCTTCCGATTCTATTTCGGGCTTTTCCTCCGCTTTCGGCTCGGGCGTGACCTCGGGGGTCACGGGCGCAACGGGCTCTTTTACCGTTTCCGTGTTAACAGGTTCTTCCGCTTTTGCTTTGGGCTTTCTGCCCCGTTTTTTGGGTGCGGCTTGCTCCTTTGGAATCGGCTCGGGCGCGACCTCGGGGGTCACGGGCGCGACGGGCGCAATCGGCTGAATGGGCGCGGCAGGCAACGGCTCGGCTTTCTTTTTCGCCGCGCGTGGCTTTTTCGGTTTTTCCTCCGCTACCGCTTCCGTCTTGGCTACGGCTTCCGCAACCTTTACCTCTTCCGTTTTCGCTTTTTTGGCGCGCGGTTTCTTTTCCGCAGGCGTTTCCTCTTCCTGTTTAACTTCTGCTTTTTCTTCCGTCTTTTTACGGGTACGGGTTTTCTTCTCGGGCTGCTTTTCGGGCTCGGGAATGCTTACCGCGCGTGCTTTGAGCGCGTACATACCCTCCTCGTAAGCCACGTCGCCGTCCTTTTTCATGATATCGAGGACAGAACCGACCCTGCCCTTTACGTCGTTGATGTTCTCTGTTTCCTCGCCTGCAAATCGCGTTGCGTAGAGCTTAGAAACCTCGTCGATGAGTTCGTTATGCTTCAACGGTTTTACCGCTAAAATTTCGCGGATAAGCGCTTTTGCCGCCTCTTTCTTTTCCGCGCGTGTAGAGGGCGCACCCTCTTTTACTTCTTGTTTTTTTCTTGCCATAATTATCCTTTTTATTTAATCTTCATACAACCGAATGAACTCGCTTAAATTATCGAATCTCGATTCGGTTTTTTCGGAAAGATAGGCTTTTAAAAGGCGCAGGGCGCGTTTTGTGCCGCCCGATAAAGCCGATTCCGAATAGCTAAGTCCTGCGCATTTGCGCAAGGTGTGATAGGTGGAAATGCTGGCGCGTTCGCCTTGGGAACAACGGTCAAAAGTGGTAAACCGACCGTCAGCGAAATCGAACCAAAGCCGTTCCCCGATATCCCCGTCGCATTCCTCGAAAAAGCTAAGGTCGAGGGGATAACCGCTCTCATGCAGAGCGATGAGCATAAACGAGACGAGCGCTTCGCCTGCGTCTTCTTCCGCAAGCGACAGGGCTTTTAAGCACTCGATAAACCCGATAAACAGGCTCTCATATGCCTCGTTTTCGGGTAGAATGGTCTTGCAGACTTCCGCCGCCGCGCAAGCCGCGTAGAAACGCACGATATCATAACGGAGAGAGAAAAAGCTCTCGTGCAGGTATGCGCCCGTTACCGTGTACCTACCGCCTTTCTCTGCAAGGACGTATTCCGCAAAGCAAAAGGGCTGCGCGGAAAAGGCAAGCTTTGCCGTCGGCTTTTTCACGCCGCGAATCCCTGCCGTGACCTTGCCAAGCGTGGGTGAGAACAGGGTTAAAATCTTGTCGTTGTCCTTGTAATCGACCGTCTGTAATACGACGGCTTCCGTTTTAAGTTCCATGCGTTTATCGACCTTGTGTGTCTTTCGTTACTGTTTTCGGAGTAAATCGTAATAGAGCATATAGTAATTGATGCTGCCCGTCTTTTCAAAGAGCCGCCAAGCCATTTTCGCCGCGCCGTTTTCCGTATTTTTGTCGTGCATAATTCTCCCTCCTAAAACAGTTTGGGTAGAGGAAAGAGAATTATTCTTGTGTATGTTGCGCCGTTGGCGGAGTGAAGTTTATAAAATAAGTGAAGTTTAGGCTTTGCCTAAGTGAAGTTCTCTTTGAGAGTGAAGTTTGAGTTATACTCAAGTGAAGTTTTTGCTTCGCAAAAGTTATGGCTGTATTTTATACGTAAAACCGTTTTAAATCATGCCGTAACTAAGCTTGCTTTAAAAGCAAGCTTAACTTCACTGTTTGCATAGCAAACAACTTCACTTGCTTTCAGCAATCTTCACTTGTCTAAAAGACAAACTTCACCTATATACATTGCTTATACGTTGTCGTTTATCTCTTCGTAGCCGTATTCACGGATAAGCCCCGGCCGATCGCGCCAGTCTTCCTTGACCTTGACGTACGTCGTCAAAAACACCTTCGCGCCAAGGAATTTTTCCATGTCCTGACGTGCAAACGACGAGACCTCCTTAATCGCCCTGCCCTGCTTGCCGATAAGGATTGCCTTGTGGTTCGCGCGTTCGCAAATGATGTCTAAATTTACGTCGTAAACGCCGTTCTCTTGCAGCTCGAAATTGTTGATAACAATCGCGATACCGTGCGGAATTTCTTTGTCGAACTTTAACAAAATCTTTTCACGCATGATCTCCGAAATCATGAACTTCTCGCTCTTGTCCGAAACAATGTCCTGTTGGAACGCTTTCTCGCCCTCGGGCATTTGCTTGACCAAAAATTCCTTTAACTGGCGCACGTTTTTGCCCTTTCGCGCCGAGACGGGGAACACGTCTAAATCCAGCTCTAAATCCGCAAACTTCGCCATATCCAAAGGAATATTTTCCTTGGGCATGATGTCGATTTTCGTGTACGCTACCGCCATCGGGATTCCCAAAGCCTTGTATTTTTTAATCAGCTCGAAATCCTCGTCCTTGATTCCGTCGTGTCCGTCGAGTACGTACAAAATATAATCCACCGACTTTGCGCTCTGCTCCGTCGTTTTCATCATCATGTCCGTCAAGGCGTTGCGTGCCTTGTAAATCCCGGGCGTGTCCACGAATACGATTTGATAATCGTCCTCCGTCAATACGCCCAAAATCCGATCCCGCGTTGTCTGGGGCTTCGGGGATACAATCGATACCTTCTCCCCAACCATTACGTTAATTAACGTGCTTTTACCTGCGTTCGCCCTGCCTATTACCGCTACGTATCCGCTTCTCATAATTACTTTCTACTCCTTACTCTCTCGTAATACCAAGCTTGGACAAAATATACTCCTCTTTTTCACGCATCTCTGCCTTTTCCGAATCCGTCATATGGTCGTAACCAAGACAGTGCATGATTCCGTGCACCAACAAATAATGCAGCTCTCGCTCGTACGAATGCCCGTACTCTTCCGCCTGCTCCTTTGCCCGATTTGTGCATACCGCTACCGAGCCGATGAGAAGATTCCCCTCCTCATCCACGTCGAAAGGATAGTCCTTTCCGAAAATCGGTTCGCCCTTGATTCCGTCCAAAGTCGGATAACTCAAAACGTCCGTCACCTTGTCCATGCCGCGCGTTTCTCGGTTCAGACGTTGAATCTCCTCGCCGTCCACGAATACGAACTCAATCGCAAGCGTTACGTCCGATTCCACAAAACCCTGCATCGCGGCTTCAAGCGCGGCTATCCGTTCTTTCGGGAACTCCTCACCCTCGCAATAGACGCGGAATTTGCTCATACGTTCTCTCCCTTCGTCGTACCATCCGCCGAACGCTTGTATTTGATGTTGGGGTACTGCACGCGGTGGTGGTATACCCCCGTCAATGCATTGACAAGCGCAAGCCTAATCTTGGTAAGATCCGCCATTGTGATGTCGCATTCTGCGAACTGTTCAAGGTCCATACGCTCTTCGATGACTTTACGGATAGCACGCTCCGTTTCCTCAGGCGAACGCGCATTCACCGCACGTACCGCCGCCTCCGACGCGTCTGCAATCATGATGATTGCCGCAAGCTTCGTCTGGGGCTTCGGACCAAGATAGGAGAAGTCCTCAATGTTCAACTCCCCGTCCGTCAGCTTCAATGCCTTTGCATAGAAATACCGAATGGGCAGCGTGCCGTGGTGCTGGATTGCAATATCCGCAAGGAAGTCGGGCAGGTGATGCGCCTTGATTAAGGTATATCCGTCCTTTGCGTGCGAACGGATAATATCCGCAGAAAGCTCGGGCGTCAACTCATCGTGGAGATTGTATTCGCCTTGGTTTTCGGTGAAATGCTCGGGATAATGCAATTTACCAACGTCGTGATAAAGCGCAGCCGCACGGGCATGGTCTACGTTCTCCCCGATTGCCGCCGCGCAAGCCTCCGCAAGCGTCGCTACCATTGTGGAATGGTTGTACGTGCCGGGTGCCTCCTCCTTGAGCTTTTTCAAAATCTTGGCGTCTGAGCTCGTCAATTCGCGCAAACGATAGACGGTCAAGCAATTGAAAATCACTTCAAATAAGGGCAGGAACGCCAAGAACAGAATCGTGGACGACACGCCGCCGAATAAGCCGTAGCCCATGTTGAGCAGGATTTCCTGCCATACGGACAAGCCCGTTACCGTCGGGCCGCTGACAAAGAGCGAGATTTCCAACAGGAATACAATCATATCGATAGGCAATACGACGAATAAGCCAATCAGCACGACGCGGAAACGGGTGCGCGCTTTCCCTGCGAAGAAGATTGCAAGCATACCTGCCGAGAACGCAATCATGAGCGAGGAATACGCCGTTTGATTGAGCATGTTCACGTCCGCTACCGTATCGATAATAAATACGACGAGCGCGGACATAATGTTCATGAAAATCGCCGAACGGCGGTCGACAAGCACGTAGATAAGCAACGCTACCAGCGCGACGGGGCGCGCGTATACGTCGAGCTTACTGCCCACCAAACACGCCACGATTACGTACAAATCGAGAATCGTGAATAAGAGCGCGATATTCCTACCCGATGAAATCATTTCCCTGTTTTCGAACAGAAAATAGAAATACATAATGACCGTCAAAAGGAACAAGCAGAACAGCGCGTATAAATATCTTGCGCCGTTTAATCTCATTTCCGCCGTGAAGCCGTTGAACTTATCCCAAAGCAACAGCACGCCGACAATCAGCGTCAGTATCAGGAAATGCATGAAAAACAGTAAGACGCTTTTTAAAACGTGCTGTTTCGTCCATTCCTTGCCAAATTCTTTTACTATCATCTTTCGTTTTCTCCTTCCACGTTCTTCACGCGAGGCTTACCGCTTGTAGCGGTATACTTTTTCTTATTGCTTTGCGGAAGCGTTTTCTTTTTCTCTTCCGCCTTTTCAGCGTCCTTTTCATACGCGCGAATGATTCGCATAACAAGCGGATGTCGAACGACGTCCTTCGCCGTTAATCGGCACACGGAAATCCCTTCCACGCCGTCCAAAATCGACGTCGCATGCACGAGTCCGCTTGCCTTGCCGTCCAAATCAATCTGCGTTACGTCGCCCGTGACCACGGCTTTGCTACCCTCGCCCATTCGGGTTAAAAACATCTTCATTTGCTCCTTGGTCGTGTTCTGCGCTTCGTCCAAAATGATAAACGCATTCGACAGCGTTCTGCCGCGCATGTAAGCAAGAGGCGCAACCTCTATCGCATTTTTTTCCATGAGCTTCGCATACGTTTCTAAGCCTAAAAGCTCTTGCAAAGCGTCGTATAAGGGACGTAAATACGGGTCGACCTTCGTCTGTAAATCCCCCGGCAAAAAGCCAAGCTTCTCCCCTGCCTCTACCGCAGGACGGGTGAGGATAATCTTCTCCACCTGCTTGCTTTTAAAAGCCGAAACCGCCATGCACACCGCAAGATAGGTTTTTCCCGTACCCGCAGGCCCTACGCCGAACACGATCGTGTCCTTCTTGATTGCGTCTACGTAGGCTTTTTGTCCGACCGTTTTGCACTTGATTTGCTTACCGCGCGCCGTGATTGCCACCGCACCGCCCGAGAGCATGGAGATTTCGTCCGCTCTGCCCTCCTTGGCAAGCTCGATACAATACGCCATTCTGCCTTTGTCGATTTCCTCGCCCGATTCCGCAAGCTGCAAAACCGCCGTGAGAACTTGTCCGCCCAAGCGCACCGCATCCTCCTCGCCCTCCAAACGGATTTTTACACCGTCCACGTAGGCAAGGATTCCCAGTTCGTGCGCGAAGAAGTTTAAATTTTCGTCAAACGCGCCGAGGATTTTGGTGAGCCTGTCCAAAGACTTCACGTCCACCGTTTCTTTTATTTTTACAATTTTCGACAATGTATTTCCTCCAAAACGGCATTTGCCGTTCGTCTAAAAATTGACCGTTTCAATCGCCGTATACCGCACCGTGACGTCGTATACGTCCTTTTCTTTCGCGGATAGCACCGTATGCGAATCCACCCTGTCCTTTTCCGTAAGCGATAGGCTTAAATATGCCTTCGCAAACGCCTCTTCCTCGCTTGTCGCGACGATTTTTGCTTCGTATACGCACGAGATACATGCGCGCGCAATAATTTCAACGCGTACCTGCCCCCCGTCTTGCGTGTAAAACCGATCCTCAACCAGCGTTTCGCCAGCCGTAACCCTGTCCCCAAGCTTTTTTAAGGGCGTACCGCGTATGACCGTCAGGGCAATCAGCTCGCCCGTGTGTTTTGCCTGCATTGCGCCTTGCTCGAATTTCAAAGAGGAAAACGGACTCGTCCGAAGCTCCACAATCAAGCGATGCCCCTTCTTATGCACGGAGGCGTATTCCACCCCCGAAAGCCGCAAAAGCTGCGCCGAAATTCCGTCCTCGTTGCCCTCTTTATAGGGCGCGAACAAACGCACGCCGTTTCTTTCAAGCAGCTCGTACGTTTCACGCTTATACACGTCCGTACCCACGAATTCGACCGCAAAAACAAAGGAATCGGCAAGAAGCAATACAATCAGTGCGAGCAAGCCGCCCAGGGGTAACCCCACCCTTGATTTCGCCTTTTCAAGATACTTCCCAAGCCCCGTCGCACCGAGCCGTTGCACGGTATACGGACTGTACGTAGCGCCTTGGTAGCACGAGTTGGGATAAATCGTAAAAACCTTTTGAACGTCCTTGTGTTTTACCCTGAATATAAGCTTTGTCTTTTCCAGCTTTTTTGCCTTGTATACACCGATTCCCGCCCTGCGCAAACGCAGCAACGCGCGCTCTGGCATCATACCCTCGAGTAAAAGCGTTTCCTTGAAATTTCCAAACAGCATACTACCCCTCCCGACCGTCCGTCAAGACCCGTAAAGAAAGTATTTTGCCTGCGATTTGCAAATCCCCGTCACAGTACTTCAGAATGGAAAGACCCTTTCCCTCCGCTTCGACCGTTTGCTTTGGAAAGCAGATGACGATTCGCTCCGTGGAAAAATCTCCCACCGATTTCACGCCCTCGAAATATCCGCCGCCGCAAGGCACAACGATACAGCGCGATAGCGCGCCGCCGTCCGCATTTTTAAAAATCTCGTCGTATAACCGCATATACCGTATTATATGACGAATGCGCGCTGAATATGTTTAGCTACTCAAGACCAAGTTGAACCAGCCTTGCGTGGTTAGCCGAGGATATGCAACAAATCCTCTTTCGTCTTTTCAGGCGCCTCCGTTCTGCAAACAATGGTCAAAACGTCACCGCCGCGAATCACCGTGTCGCCGTCGGGAAGAATCACCTCTTCGCCGCGCTTAAGCTCCGTCACCCTTGCATTCGCAGGCCACAGCACGTCGCGTACCGCGCGCTTGTCTGCAATTGCGCCGAACGCCACGCCCAGTACGTATACCTCGCGTACCGCGCGCTCGTGAATGCCCGTCTCGTGCTCGTACTGCTCAAGCAGCTCTTCATAGATACCGTCCGTCCTCGACATTTCCCCGATGATATACCCGATAGAAACGCCGATAATCACGGGAAGAAGAGGGGCAAAGCTGCCCGTAAACTCACAAATCATAATAATCGACGTAAGCGGTGCTTTGACCACCGTCGTAAAGAACGCCGCAAGACAAATCATAATCATGAGATCGGCATACGGCGCCATGTTCGGCGCAAAATAAATCCATGCCCGATTCAAGAGTCCGCCAAGACAAGCGCCGATGGCGATAATCGGGATAAAGATACCGCAAGGCACGCCAGCACCGACGTTTACGGAGGTAATTACGGTCTTTAACACCAAAACGCTGAGCAGCACCCAAATAAGCGTTCTACCAAAGGTCGCTTCCGTCATTGGCTCGGTCGCTCCGCCGTGCGTACCCAAGGACTCGATAAGCTCGTGTCCGCCCCCCATCGCACCGACCGCCAAAAGGCTGATCACACCGCCGAGAAGTACGGCGATTAGGATACGGATTCCATGAGAAAATTCAGTTTTCTTCATTTGAATGCGCTTGAATAACCGACGCATCAAAAAGCAGAGCTTGTAAAAGCCCACGCCTGCGAAGCCGCAAACGATACCCGCTAAAATTACAAAGCCGTAATAGCGAAGCGGCAGGGCGTTAAAGACGTAGGAATGGAACGCACTGACAATCTGCATGCCGAAAAGCTTATAAATCAAAGACCTCGTCAGCATACCGAAGATAACGGATGAAAACGCGCAGATGAATACTTCGGGGGTGAAGCGTTTATGCGCTTCCTCGAAAGCGAACACAATCCCCGTCAAGGGCGCGTTGGAAGCAACGGCAAGGCCTGTACAAGCACCGCCCGTGATTTGGTATCTGCGAATCATTTCGTCACGCTTTAAGGTGGACGAAACACCGTCCCCTGCGGCAGAACCAATCAATACGCTCGGTCCTTCCGCACCGATAGATAAGCCCATGAAAATGCTAAGCAGGCTCGCCGCGAACATGGCTGTCATGTCCCGATACCATTTCAACCGCACGATACCGCGCGTTGCGCCCTCCGCCTGCGGAATCCCACAGCCGCGCACTACGGACGAAACGTTGACGAGCACCCCGAGCATAAACGCGCCGAGCGCAAGCACTAAAAACAGCAACGGAATAAAGGCAGGGTTCGCGCGGACGTAGGCATACGCGCTACGCGAAATTTCCTCACCCTCGTGTGCTAAAATATTGAAAAGGGTAACGATTGCGCCTGCAAAAACGCCCGTGACGCTCCCGACCGTAACGAGCTCGATAAAGCTTCGATACAGATTCCCCTTTTTCTTGTTTTGTTGTTTTTGAATATTCTTTTTCATGCGTAAATCCCTTTCGGTTATAAAGCGTAATACAAAGCGTGATACGCACCCTGCTTTTCCAAAAGCTCCGTATGCGTGCCCTGTTCAACTACTCGTCCCCCGTCCATGACCAAGATACGGTCTGCGTGACGAATGGTGGAGAGCCTATGCGCTACGATAAAGGAGGTTCTGCCCTCCATGAGCTTTGCAAACGCGTCGCTTATCTTATGCTCCGTGCGCGTGTCGATGGACGAAGTCGCTTCGTCTAAAATGAGCATGGACGGAGAGGTGAGCATGACCCTTGCGATACAAAGCAGCTGTTTTTGCCCTTCGGACAGACCGCCGCCCTCGCCAAGCAGGGTATCGTATCCCT
>JAFUMY010000125.1 GCA_017482415.1 Clostridia bacterium | reverse complement strand
TCCCGAAGTTCCCACTCCGCAAAGAGCTCAACGTCGTCGGCATAGCTCCATCTACTGCAATAGCCGTCAGTATCCGAAACGTAAATTTTATCGTCAAAGTAATCTTTGTAATACCAACCCATGAAGTCATAGCCTTCGCGCGTAGGTACTTCAAAATAATAAGAGCTATCGTAGGTTACTTCTTCCGTCGCGTCAACCGTGGTGCCGTCCATCGCGTTATACGTAACGGTATACGTATTCGCCGTCTTGTTTGCAACGAGCGTCTTGGATTCCCAAAGGATTTCCGAAGTGAACCGCGAAGAGCTATAGCTGTATGCATCATACCAGTAATTAAAAGTATAACCCGTAATGCTAGGCACGTACGTCGCTGTATATTCATAGCCCGTATATGCGTAATCGGTTTCAAGCAAATTGCTTCCGCCGTAGTAATAATCGTAATTCGAATAATAAGCGATGGAAACTTGGAAGCTTCTATATACGTCCAACTCGTATGTATTCACCTGCGTGCCGTCACCCGAAGTAACAACGATATAGAAAATATTGCTGCCGCCAGCCAACGTACCATTAGAACCGACCGCGATACGCGTAGGGATTTCCGTCTGACCAAGCTTATCGCTATACAGCTTCCAAGTGCTGTTTTCATCGCAAACGACCTTATCTGCAAGGGCTACGCTATCCGTATCTGCATCGACAATCATACGAATGGAATTCCCAGAGATATCCGCATTGTCTACGTTGAGAATCTTCGCCTTTTCCTCTCTCCACATTGCATACAGCGTCACATCCGAATATACGACTTCGTTTGCAAAATCCCAATACAGCGCTTCTTCTAAAGAGGTGGACCAGCCTGCAAACGTATACCCCGCTCTCTTAGGAGATTCAGGCGTTCTGAGTATTGTATACTCATCCACGGACACCGTACGGCTATCCGCACCGTTTGTAAAGTAGCCGCCGTTTGCCGAATAGGTTACCACGCATTTATTTTCCATAATCGAGCTCGACGAGCTATCATCACTGCTACTGCCGTTTGAATCGCTTCCACTACCGCTCGACTCGATTAAGCAATCACTCGACCCACTCGTACTATCACTCGACCCGCTCGTGCTACCCGAATTGGAACTGCTGTTTCCTCCTCCAATAGGTTTTTTACTGCTACTGTTTTTGTTGCCGAAGATACCTCCGCCAGACTGTTCGGTTTTCGTGCCTTCTTCGTCTTCATCGTCCGTACAGGAAGCAAAACCGATTGCCGTTGTCCCTATGCAGGCACAAGCCAACATAGCGATCATTAATTTCTTAAAAGCCTTCATGACATCCTCCTTAATAGTTTGATGGCTTACTACATCAATATATATTGTCTATATTTTATCATCTATGTCTTTTTTTGTCAATAGTTTCACATAAAAAACTTCTTCCATTACTTTTTTTCGAAAAACCCTTCAAAGCGTTGACAAATTGAAAAGAATAGCATATAATTATTCTATCGAAGGCAAAGGTGCCACGTGGTGAAAACCCGTTGCCTTTGCCTTTTTTCGTATTGTTTTCATTTTTTCCACAAAGGAGATTTCGATATGCAACTCGTGTCCGATTATTTTGGTTGTATGGTTTTTGACGATTCCGTCATGAAAGCCAAGCTCTCCGAAGACACCTACAATTCCTTGCAACGCACCATTGCGCACGGCAGAAGCTTGAATCTGTCCGTCGCAAACGCCGTCGCAAACGCCATGAAAGACTGGGCAGTGTCCTTGGGCGCTACCCATTATACCCATTGGTTCCAACCCATGACGGGGATTACCGCGGAAAAACACGATAGCTTTATTTCCTACGATAAGGGCAAAGCGATTATGGAATTTTCGGGCAAAGAGCTTATTCAAGGCGAGCCCGACGCGTCTTCTTTCCCCTCGGGGGGCTTACGCGCGACCTTTGAAGCGCGCGGCTATACGGCATGGGACGCAACCTCGTACGCGTTCATAAAGGACGGCGTGCTTTGTATCCCTACGGCGTTTTGCTCCTACGGCGGTGAGGCTCTCGATAAAAAGACCCCTCTGCTTCGCTCGATGGAAGCAATCAACCGTCAGGCGATGCGTGTTTTGAAGCTCTTTGGTAACGAGGACGTTACCTCTATCAAAACGACCGTAGGCCCCGAGCAGGAATATTTCCTTGTGGATAAAGCGCTTTTCGAGCAAAGAAAAGACCTCATGTATACGGGCAGAACCCTTTTCGGCGCGAAACCGCCCAAAGGGCAGGAAATGGAAGACCACTACTTCGGGGTAATCAAACCGCGTGTACAAGCGTTCATGAAAGAGCTCAACGAGGAGCTTTGGAAGCTCGGCGTCCCTGCAAAGACGGAGCATAACGAAACCGCCCCCTCGCAGCATGAGCTCGCGCCCATTTTCGCCACGACGAATATCGCGGCAGACCATAACCAGCTTACCATGGAAATCATGCAAAAGCTGGCAAAAAAGCATAACCTGGTATGTCTTCTCCACGAAAAGCCTTTTGCTGGCGTCAACGGCAGCGGCAAACATAATAATTGGTCGCTTTCCACGAACACGGGCGTAAATCTTTTAGAGCCTGGTGATACGCCTTACGAAAATGCACAGTTTTTGCTATTCCTTTGCTCGGTATTGAAAGCCGTAGACGATTATCAGGACCTTTTGCGTATCTCCGTTGCCTCGGCAGGCAACGACCATCGTTTGGGAGCAAACGAAGCGCCTCCCGCCGTCGTTTCTATCTTCCTTGGAACAGAGCTTACGGAGATATTAGAAGCGATTGAACGCGACACTGCCTATGGCGTAAAGGAAAAAGAGCTACTCCGCGTCGGCGTGCATACCATGCCAAAATTCCCGAAGGATACGACCGATCGAAACCGTACTTCACCCTTTGCCTTTACGGGCAATAAGTTCGAGTTCCGTATGCTGGGCTCTTCAGCATCCGTATCCGGCCCGAATACCGTTTTAAACACCGCTGTCGCGGAAAGCTTACGCTTATTTGCCGACGAGCTTGAACAGGCAGAAAACTTCGAAACGACGTTACACGAGCTCATCAAGCGCACGATTACGCAGCATAAGCGGATTATTTTCAACGGCAACGGCTATGACGAGGCTTGGTTGAAAGAGGCGGAAAAACGGGGGCTGTTAAACCTTAAAACCACTCCCGACGCTATGGCGTATTATTTATCTGAAAAGAATATAAATCTATTTACTTTGCACAAGGTATATACCGAAAAGGAAATGCATTCCCGTTACGAAATCCTGACGCAAAGCTATTGCAAGCTTATCAATATCGAAGGCAGAACGATGATGGATATGGCGAAAAAAGATATTCTCCCCTCCGTCAGTGCCTACGCACAAACGCTTGCGAATACCATGCTTTCGAAAAAATCGGTCAGCAAATCGTTGGACGTTTCCTATGAGGAAGAAACACTCACGCAAATCTGCACTTTACAAAAAGCCGCTCATGCAGGCGTTAAGGCTTTGGAATCGGCGCTTGAAACCGCCTATGAAATCAAGGACGTAACCGCCCTTGCGGCGCATTGTAAATCGAATACCTTACAAGCCATGCAAGAACTGCGCTTGGCAATCGACCGCTTGGAAGAGATTGTATCTTCGGACTATTGGCCCTTCCCCACCTACGGCGAGTTGCTGTTTAGCGTATAACGGAGGCAAATATGTTTAATGTAGAAAAAACGACGGCAGAAGCCGTAGAATGGATTCGGGATTGGTTCGACCATAACGGAAAAGGCTGTAACGCCGTAATCGGTATTTCGGGCGGAAAGGACTCAAGCGTGGTTGCCGCGCTCTGCGTAGAAGCACTTGGGAAAGACCGTGTAATCGGTGTTCTGATGCCGAACGGGGAACAGAGCGATATCGACTGCTCACATAGACTCGTCGCGCACCTGGGTATCTCGTTTTATGTTTGTAATATTAAAAAAGCTTTCGACGGAGTGATGGATTCCCTGCGCTTAGCAGGCATTGAGCCCAGCCGTCAAACGGTTATCAATCTCCCCCCTCGAATCCGCATGTCTACCCTGTATGCAGTTTCTCAATCGCATAACGGGCGGGTTGCAAACACCTGTAATCTTTCCGAGGATTGGGTGGGCTACTCCACTCGCTACGGCGATGCAGCAGGTGATTTTTCGCCGCTTGGGAAGCTGACCGTTCGAGAGGTAAAAGCGATTGGCAAATATTTGAATTTACCCATTGACCTCGTGGAAAAAGTGCCTTCCGACGGTTTGTCGGGAAAAACGGATGAGGACAACCTTGGCTTTTCCTACGCGGTATTGGATGAATATATCCGTAGCGGCGTTTGTGAAAACCCCGAAACGAAAGCAAAAATCGATCGTCTGCACGTTATTAACGAGTTCAAGCTTAAACCCATTCCCTGCTACGAATATAAGGCTTAAATTATAGAAGAAAACCCCGTCCGAAACGGACGGGGTTTTATTGTATTCTGCATGTTAGTATTCGCCTGCGCCAAGCGTTCGCTCCCAAAGAGCAAAGCGTTCGTTTTCCAGCCTACGTTCCTGTAAAATAAACAAGACAACTGTCAACAATTCATAGGGTAACGGCACGAATTCACCAGGGTTTAATTGGCTCATCAACAAAATTCCAAGATAGGAAATACCTAAGCATAAGCTCCAAAAATCGGGATTTTTGAGGGCCATTTTAAATCTGCCCACCGATTGGAAGGTATACGCTAAAACACCGACCAAGCCCATACTTCCCACAATCTGAGGAATCATCATGTGATACCAAGGCATCGTCCCCTTTTTGTTGTATGCGCCATAGGTGATATCGTCGTCCAAAATCCCCGTACCGACAAGCGGATTTTCGAGGAAATTATCAATCGCCTGGAAGAACATAGAATAACGGTCACCCAAGACAACGGTATCATTTTCGAAGAAACGGTCAATCAAAAGATCGATAACAATCCAACCGAGAGATAGTACGCCTATAACCCCTACAATCAAGCAAATGTAAAAACGTTTCAGTTTATTCTCGCCACAGAAAATCCAGTATACGCAGCAGACACAGAATTCCGCGCCGCCGAGAATAACACCGCTTCGAGAAGCCGTAATCGACATCGCCGCCATCATGAACACAGAAATAATTGCCCACCAAGGCTTCTTTCTGCTAAGATATAATGGGAACGGCATTGCAAACATCATAACCGTACAGATATTATTTCGGGATACGCCGTGCTGATAAATGCTGTCGCTTACACCTATATAAATATGCAAACGCCCAATCAGCACCATTTCTATACATAAAACCCCGACCAAGCTCATAATCATGGCAAAACGTTCACGCAGGTCATAACGCCGCCAAGGCGCGTACTCCGCTTTCATGAACAGATAGGCAATCATCATACCCAAGCCTAATCCGAATATGTAATAGATACCTTTGACGTATGCTTCAAGGGTAAACGTCCCGATACCGCCCAAGCAAATCGCAATCGCAACCGCGGCAATACCGATAAAGCTTTTTCCGCAACGCACGGGTTTTGCATAGACCACGTAATGATAAATTACACACATCACCACCAAAGGCGCAAACGGAACAAATTTGATAAACGTATTAAACGAATTATAGCAATTCGTCGTGAAGGTACAAAGCAACAAAAACGGAAGCATCATCGGCACAGCATCGTCACAAACGAGCATCATGATTGCAAGCAAGCCAACAAAAAAGACCGCGCCCATAACCTCCATGTTAAACGCGACCAATAAGCAGGCGGCAACTAATTCAATTGCGTAAAACAGATAACTGTTAAAATACGTCCGCAGCGTTGTAATCCAAGATTTACAGCCGCGTTCGTTCATACGCTCAATCATTGCCAAGGAATTTGCTTCCATCAAAAAACCTCTTCATTCGCACTCGCTCGCGCGGGCACGATTTACTCCATAAAAATAGCTTGCAGTAAAATTATACCATATAAAATATCTTTTGTCAATGTTTTTGAAAAAGTTTACAGCCGAACTTTGTTGTATCGATTGACAATCATGCGCCGAAAAACATCATCCAATTTTCACCTTGAACGCATACCTGCCCCCTATCTTTTTATTGAAAAATAATAATTTTCGTCGTAATATCCACTCTTTCAACAAAAAAATTAATAATTTTATCTTAAAAATCTAAAAATTAAAGAAAAAAGCGTTTACATTTTTATCATTCGTGTGTATAATAATGAAGCAACCATTTTATATGGGGGTGCCCCGGATTCGATTGCCGGTGAGCGAAAGGATAAGCATACCGCAGACGGAGTGCCTGCGCAAAAACATTCCACCTAAATTTAAATGCAGATAGAAATGCAAACTACGCTCTTGCAGCGTAACTTCGTTTATTAACGAATCGTCGCGCCTGATTTATCCGTCGATTAGGGCCGCGGCGTCAATAAGACGGAACACTCTTAAAAGAATCGGAAGGTGTTTTTTGAAGAGTATTTAGCCTTCTGCGCGTCGTGAAGCGTGTTTACCCGCCCCACGCCGTTAAGAAATAATAGATAAACTAAGTATGTAGAAAGTTTTTTGGCAGCCGCGTAAGACGTCGGTTCAACTCCGACCACCTCCACCACAAAAACTAAAACGCC
>JAFUMY010000124.1 GCA_017482415.1 Clostridia bacterium | reverse complement strand
TAAAAGGTTTTTGAGGTATGGGATTGATGGAAGATAGAGCTCTTCATAAACGTCGCGCCGTCAAGGTGAAAATCGTCAGCAATTTGGTGCTCGGGGTATTGATTCTCTCCATTGGAACGTTGTGCTTAGCACCGATTCAAGAAGAACCCGTTATCGATCTTAGTAGCGCGGAAATTTACGATTCGGCGAAAGAGAACGGCACGGGTGTTTCCTTGATGTTTAACGTGTATTGGGGAACGGACGAGGTTTATCAGATTCTCGATATTTTAGATGCACATCAAGCGAAAGCTACTTTTTTTATAGGCGGCTGTTGGGCGGATGATAATGTGGAATGCTTAAAAGAAATCCATAATCGCGGCCACGAAATAGGGAATCACGGTTACTTCCATAAGGATCATGCAAGCCTTAGTCTTGTGGAAAATCAAAAGGAAATTTCCGCATGCAATCGGTTTATAGAGCTTGCAATAGGCGAAGTGCCTATCCTATTTGCGCCGCCGTCTGGGGCTTACGGAAACGCCGCCTTGGAATCGGCTAAGGCCTTGGGCATGAAAACGATTCTTTGGTCGAAGGATACAATTGATTGGCGAGATAAAAATTCCGCATTGATATATTCAAGGGCGACAAAAAAGGTCGAGGCTGGGGATTTTATCTTAATGCATCCTATGCGAGAAACGGTGAACGCCTTGGACGACGTGTTAAAATATTACGAAACAAATGCTTTGAAAACGGTTACGGTTTCAGAGAATTTACAAATAGAAGGATAAAGATGGTATACGAAAAAAGATATGAAAACGGGCTTCGGCTCGTAGTAAAACAAATGCAAGGCTTGATGTCTGTTACGATGGGGATTCTCGTCGGTACGGGTGCAAGTTCGGAAACGGATGCCGAGGATGGTATTTCACATTTTATTGAACACATGCAGTTCAAGGGCACAAAAAAACGCAATGCCTTTGAAATTTCCGACGCTTTTGACCGTTTGGGGGCACAGGTAAACGCCTTTACGGGCAAGGATTTAACCTGCTATTATTCCAAGTGCACAAGCGACCATACGGCGGCGTGTTTCGAGCTTTTGTCCGATCTCTTTTTGCACTCGACCTTCCCTGAAGAGGAAATGGACCGTGAAAAAGGGGTCGTTTGCGAAGAAATTTCTATGAACGAGGATACGCCTGAGGATCTGTGTTTAGATTTACTTGCACGCGCATTCTATGGCAAGGAAAATTACGGGAGAAATATTCTCGGTCCGTCCAAGAACGTGAAAAGCTTTTCAGTAGCAGATATCGAACGTTATAAACGTGCAAGATATTGTCCTGAAAATATCGTTATTTCCTTTGCAGGCGGTATCGAGCCTAAGACGGCGCAAACGCTTGTTGAAGAGTATTTTGCCGATCTTCCGAAAGGAAACTTTGAAAAGAGAACACCATCGGTAGTATTACAGCATAAATCGCTTGTAAAACGTAAGCCGATTGAGCAAATGCATCTTGCAATCGCATATCCATCCGTTGTTCGTGGAGACGAACGCGAGGATATGATTGGCGCACTGAATGCTATTTTGGGCGGTTCGATGAGCGCAAGGCTTTTTCAAGAAGTGCGCGAAAAGAGGGGACTTGCCTATTCGGTATATTCCTACGTTTCCGCTTTTCCCGAATGCGCTTCGCAGAATATCTACGCAGGCGTGAATCCTGCAAAGCTTGGCGAGGCATACGAAGCAATTTGTGACGTTATCAAGGAAATGAAAGAAAAAGGGATTTCCGAAGAGGAATTTTTAAGAAGCCGCGAGCAAATGAAATCGGGTATGTTTTTCAGTAATGAAAGCAGTAATTCACAGATGCTTTTATATGGAAAATATATGCTGTATTTCGATAAAATCTTTAATTTTGAGGAAAAGCTGGACAAGCTGAACGCCATGACGCACGATAAAGCGCAAGAGGCGCTTTCCGTGATGTTTGACGACCGATATAAGGCGTTATCGCTTGTCGGGAATACCGATACACCACTTACTTTATAATATGTCGAAGGCATCGGATAAAAAAGTTGGGTTTGCTCCCGTATACGACGAGAATAGCCGAATTTTGATTTTGGGTAGCTTTCCGTCCGTGAAAAGCCGTGAAATTTCCTTTTATTACGGAAACAAGCAAAACCGTTTTTGGAAAATGCTTTGCGGTTATTTCGCGGAAAACGTGCCTGAAACTGTGGAAGAGAAAAAGGAGTTTCTGTTTCGTCGAGGGATTGCGCTTTGGGATATGGCAACGGCTTGTGAAATTGAGGGCTCGTCCGACGCATCGGTGAAAAATGCAGAGCTTGCCGATTTGAGTTTGATTTTTAATGCCGCGAGGATTGAACGCATTTTATTAAACGGAACGCTTGCCTACGAGCTGTTTTTGCGTGAAAACGCACGTGTGGAGATTCCTTACGTAAAATTGCCGTCCACAAGTCCTGCAAATCCGCGTTTTAACGAAGCTGCATGGAGGGCGGAATTAGATGTCGTATTTAGAATTTCTAAATGAATTGCGGGCAAATGCCGAGCCTGATTTTGCTGCCTTTCAAAAGCGTTTGATTTTTACGGATAGAGAAATTTTAGGCGTGAGAACTCCGAAAATGCGAGAACTCGCTAAGAGGAATTTCGATAATGCGGAAGAAGTATTGCTCTATCCAAACGAATATTACGAAACGGTTTTTATTAAGCTTACTATCGTTTCTATGTTGCCGTATCCGCAATTTATCAAATGGCTTCCAAAATGCGTAGCTTGGATGGACAACTGGGCGCTATGCGACAGCTTTAAAGCAAAGTGCATTCGATGTCATAAAGACGAGTTTTTGCCGATTTTGGATAAACTGTTTGCTTGCAAAGGGGAATATTATCAAAGATATCCGCTTGTAGCGCTCCTTTCCGACTACGTCGAAGAAAAATATTTCGATACGCTAAAACGGTATTTATTAGGGACTGATACGTCGTATTATTACGTGCATATGGCGGCGGCTTGGCTGCTTGCGGAAATCCTAATCAAACACTTCGATTACGGCGTTTCACTATTACAAGAGAAGATACTTCCTGCGAAAACACATAACAAAGCCATTCAAAAGGCAATAGAAAGTTTTCGGCTGAATCATGAACAAAAGGAATATTTGCGTTCCTTAAAATATAATAAATAGAACAATAAAACAGGTGAGATTTTTATGGACATTTTACAAACGATCACTCAAGAATTCAATTTGAATCCTACGCATACCAGCAATATCGTTGCCTTAATCGACGAAGGGAATACGATTCCGTTTATCGCGCGTTACCGTAAAGAAATGACGGGTAGCTGTGACGACCAGGTATTGCGTGAGCTTTTTGACCGACTTACATATCTTCGCAATTTAGAGAAGAGAAAGGAAGAGGTTGCAAACGCGATTACCGAGCAAGGGAAAATGACGGATGAAATTTGTCTTGCTCTTGAAAAGGCGGTAACCTTGACGGAAGTAGAGGATATTTACCGTCCTTATAAACAGAAACGTAAAACGCGCGCCTCCGTGGCGATTGCAAAGGGCTTGCAGCCGCTTGCCGAAAGCATTTTAGCGCAGGATAAAGCGCTGGACGTATGCAAGGAAGCAGAAAAATATATCACCGAAGAGGTAAAAACTATCGAGGAAGCGATTGCAGGGGCAAGAGATATCATTGCGGAAATTATTTCCGATGATGCCGCTACGCGTAAAAAGCTGCGTAATTTCTTCTTTAAGCACGGTGAAATCACGTCTTCTTACGCCAAAGGCAAGGCGGATGAGGACGAGGCGAAAACGTATGGCATGTACGCAGAATACTCCGAGCCTGTTTCCGAAATCAAGAGCCACCGCGTCTTGGCGCTCAATCGTGGCGAAAAGGAAGAATTCTTAAAGGTTTCCATCGTTGTGGATGGGGATTTTGCAAAGCGTATTGCAGCGGCGTCCTTTCTCAAAGACGGCGGCGAATCTAGCAAAATCGTCAAAGAAGCCGCGGAGGATGGTTACGACCGTTTGATTGCACCGTCCGTTGAAAGAGAAGTACGCGCGCAGCTCTTTGAAGAAGCGAGCGAGCAGGCGATTAAAATGTTTGAATTGAACTTGAAGCCGCTTTTGATGCAGCCGCCCGTGAAGGATAAAATCACGATGGGTTGGGACCCTGCGTTCCGTACAGGCTGTAAAATTTGCGTGGTAGACGGTACGGGTAAGGTTCTTGATAAAACAGTAGTTTTCCCCACGCCTCCGCAAAACCGTACCGAAGAAGCGAAACTTGTTTTGAAGAAGCTTATCTCGAAATATGGCGTTGAAGTCATTTCCTGCGGTAACGGTACAGCGAGCAAGGAAAGCGAAATCTTTATTGCCGAGCTCATCAAAGAAATTAAAGCAGAAACGGGCAGGGAAGTCGGTTACGTTATTGTGAACGAGGCAGGCGCTTCCGTATATTCGGCAAGTGCTCTTGGGGCGGAAGAATTTCCTGATTACGACGTTACCGCGCGTAGTGCGGTGTCGATTGCAAGACGTTTGCAGGACCCTCTTGCAGAGCTTATAAAAATCGACCCGAAATCCATCGGCGTAGGGCAGTATCAGCCTGATATGAACGAGAAACGTTTAGACGGTGCGCTGTCGGGCGTTTTAGAGGATTGCGTTAACAGCGTTGGCGTGGATTTGAATACCGCTAGCGTTTCGCTTTTAAAATTCGTTGCAGGTTTAAATGCTTCCGTTGCGAAAAATATCGTTGCTTACCGTGAAACGAACGGTAGATTTAAATCCCGTAAACAGCTTTTAAAGGTGCCTAAGCTTGGGGAGAAGGCGTATACGCAATGTGCGGGCTTCCTGCGTATCGATGGGGGAGATAACATTCTTGATAATACGGCAGTGCACCCTGAATCCTATGAAAAAGCCGAAAAATTGCTCTCCTTATTCTCTTACACAAAGGAGGACGTAAAAGCCCGTAAAATTGCCGATTTAAGACAAAAAATCAAGGCTTACGGAGAAGAAAAAGCCGCAAAGGAGACCGAGCTTGATAAAGCGACGCTTTCCGATATCGTGACCGAACTTATGAAGCCGGGCAGAGATATTCGTGAAGGATTACCTGCGCCGATGCTCCGCAAAGATATAATGGGGATTGAGGATTTGAAAGTGGGTATGGAAATCACGGGAACGGTAAGAAACGTCGTCGATTTTGGCGCATTCATCGATATTGGGGTACACCAGGACGGCTTGGTGCATATTTCCGAGATTACCGATCGATATATTCGTCATCCGTCGGAGGTTTTGAAGGTTGGGCAGATTGTACAGGTTCGTATTAAGGAAGTAGACGTGAAGAAAAATCGTATCGGCTTGACCATGCGCAAGAAAAACAATTAAAATTGGTATATTTTCGGTAAAACACTTGACTTTTCATTCCCTGTATTGTAGAATAATATAGTAAGTGTTATCACTTTTATCATTACGGAGGACATAATTATGTTAGAAAAAATTCAAGCTATGCTTGCGGAAGCGTTGAACCTTCCAGTTGAAAAAGTTGCACCCGATGCAAAAATCGTTGAAGATCTTGGCGCGGATTCCTTGGACGTTGTAGAGCTTCTCAGCCAACTCGAAGACGAATTTGGGATTATTATTCCCGATGAAGAGGTAGAAGGGCTTGTTACGGTTGCAGACGTTGCTGCAGAACTTGAAAAACTTACGAAATAAGTATTAGAATTAGAAAGCCTTTGAAGGGAGCTCCTCCAAGGGCTTTTTATTTACAAAAGAGAAACGCTTATGAAAATTTTTAAAAGAAAAAGCTATATAGTATTCCTTAGCGCAATGCTGTGTTTTTTCGGGGCGTTCGTTGCTTGCAAAGACGACGAGCCTATTTCTAGCGCTTTGCCGTCGGGTTCTTCCGTCAGCACGGTCAGCTCATCCCTTGTATCGCAGTCAATAATCAGTTCGCCTTTGCAAGAAAATTCTTCAAGCATTATATCTTCTATTAGTAGTCTTTCTTCCGAGGGCTTGGTATCATCAGGCAATATTATAACCTCCATAGACACCTCATCAAATCTGGAGTCCACAGAAGCTTCCACTTCAAGCGATAGCTCGGAAATGGAGACTTCTTCAAATAGCATTGATACTTCGGGGCTTTCTTCGGAAAGCAGCACGGAGCTTTTCGAAAGCTCGTTTTTCTCTGAAACCGACTCGTCGAGTGTAGAAGCTCCGCACGAGCATAATTTTGAAGAATCGGTATCTAAGGAAGCGACCTGTGAAGAAACAGGGCTCATGCTGAAAACTTGTACAGCTTGTGGCTTTGAAACGAGCGTGGAAATTCCCGCGCTTGGACACGCAGAGGTTATCGACGAGGCAGTTTCTTCCACGTGTAAAGAAAAAGGAAAAACGGAAGGTTCGCATTGTTTAAGCTGTGGCATAACGCTTGTAGCGCAAGAGGAGCTTCCGTTGGTCGGTCATTCCTACGTAGAGCATTTTTGTCAATGGTGTCAGAAATGTTCCTTAACCTTTGAGCTTGATACAAGCGGAAAGTATTATATTTGTACGGGCTCAGTGGAAGAAATTATACATTTCTTAAAAATCCCTGCGGAATACAAGGGAAAGCCTGTGAAAAAGATTGCAGAGGGGGCGTTTATGTGCCGCCTTGCACTCATCTACGTTGACTTACCCGCAACAATAGAAGCGATTGGGGAAAGAGCGTTTGCAGATTGTTATAATATTACGGAGGTTTATAACAGGTCTGCGCTTGATTTTGATTCCACGCAACCCTTTGATCATGGTGAGGTATTTTTGCACGCAAAGCACGTTTACAGCGAAGAGGATGCAAGGAAAATAGATACGGACGAAGCCGGATTTATTACGTATGAAAATTGCTTGATAGGCTATTGCGGCGTCGAAACGGAATTGACGATTCCCGACAATATTACGGCAATCAATGCGC
>JAFUMY010000123.1 GCA_017482415.1 Clostridia bacterium | reverse complement strand
TCTTCGCAGATTATAGCGGAAATTCCGTTTACGAAAATCGTGAAAGAAAAAATAACGGCAAGAGGGGAAATAAAGGGCTGGGAGATTATATTCCTCGTTTTAGGCTCGCCGATTTGGCTTTCTTTACTAATCGCCTTTTTCGCCGTGACGTTTTCGTTGTATGCGGCCGCTTGGTCGGTCGTGATTGCACTGTGGGCGGTGTTTGCGGCGTTTGCGGCTTGCGGCGTGGCTGCGCTGCCTGCTTTGGCGGTGTATAGTATCACGAATACCCTTTCAACGGGCATGTTCCTGTTTGCTTGCGGACTGATGAGCGGAGGACTTGCAATCGTAATGTTCTTCGTTTGCAAATGGTTGACGAAGGGGCTGACGCTGTTTACGAAAGGGGTTATGCTCCGATTGAAAAATCGATTGGTTAGAAAGGAGAACGTGTAATGAAAAAATGGACGATATGGCTGATAATAGCCCTTTGTTTGATTATACTCGGCGGTGGAATTTTCGTGGCGGTGCTGGCTGTCAACGACTGGGATTTTTCAAAATTTGGTGGGGGCAGGTACGAGACGAAGACGTATACGCTTGAGGAAGAATTCGAAAATATCACAATTGATACCGATACGGCGGACGTGGTTTTTCTGCCCTCAACGGACGGGAAATGCAAGGTCGTTGCCTGTGAAGAGGAAAAGCAGCCGTACAGCGTTTCCGTTACGGACGGCACGCTTAACGTGAAGCTTGTAGACGAGCGGAAATGGTATGACCATATCAGTATATTCAATTTTGAAGAAGCGAAGCTGACGGTGTATTTACCGCAAACGGAATATGGAAAGCTTACGTTGACATCGACGACGGGGGATACGGATATCCCGAAGAATTTTACGTTTGCAAGCGTGGATATTCAAGCAACGACGGGAGACGTAAAGTTTTTAGGAAGCTCGCTTGGGAATATAAAAATTGCCGTTAGTACGGGTGATATTACAATGGACGGCGCGCAGGCAAAGGGTTTGGATTTGACCGTTACAACAGGGAATATCAGACTTTCAAACGCTGTTTGCGAGGGAATAAAGATTGACGTAAGTACAGGAAAATCGAAGCTTGAAAACGTGGCGTGCAAGACCCTTGTTTCGGATGGCGATACGGGGGATATTGAGCTGAAAAACGTGATTGCGACGGAAAGTATTTATATAGAAAGGGATACGGGCGACGTCCGTTTTGAAGGCATGGACGGTGGTGAAATCACGATTGAAACGGATACGGGCGACGTAACGGGCACCCTTCTTTCCGACAAGATATTCTTTGTGGAAACGGACACGGGGGATAAAAACGTACCGCAAACCACGACGGGCGGTAAGTGTACGATTACGACGGATACGGGTGATATTTCTATACGAATAGCAAAATAAAAGAAAAGGCTCCTCGCAGGAAACAGCGAGGAGCCTTTTCGTGAATTCACAAAAACGCAGTTTTCAATTCACCTTTTCTATATCTTAAATTTTCTTAATCTTTACGTTACCGCATAGCACGTCGGAATAGGAATAGGCGGTTTTGCCCAAAAAATCCTCATCGTCGGGCTTGACGGTGAATAGCGCGGGGTAGATTCCCGATAAGATTCCTGAAAAGCTGACGCTTTTGTTTCTGCCGAGATTGACCTTGACGGCTACGCGCTGCGCCGAGCAATCCTTTACCATTTGTTTGACGTCTTTGATGTTTTTGGTGGGTTTAATCATGGTAATAGTATGCCCGAAAAATATCCAAAATATCCCAAAAGCGAAAAAATCCTTTTCGTTCTAAAAAATTCCTTCAACGCATAGAAATAAACAGGCAATAAAAACAGCGAGGAAAGGAAACCATGATAAAACCCCAGTTTGAAACCTATCGTTACGTCGGAGAAATCTGCCGCCAAAAAAGCCAGTCGATCGTCGAATGCCGCTTAGCTGGCAGTGAGATCAGCACTATTTTAGCAATCCACGCCAAAGCCGCGCCGACGGAATGCGTTTGTATGGACGGGGAGGTGCAGTACGGCGGTAAACTGATTATCGGTATCGTCTACGAGGACGGAGATAAGAAAATCTGCCGCGCAGAACGCGGCGCGGAGTTCTTCCATAAGGCGGAAAACGCATTGATTTCCCCTGCGTGCTTTTGCCGCGCGGAGCTTTCTTCCGAAAACGTGACTTGGCGGAGAGAGGGTTCGGGTTTATATATTTCCGTAATTGTGGACGCGCAGCTTTTGATTTATGGAAATAAACAGCTGGAATATTTACAGGGCGGCGAGGGGCTGATTGCGAAAAAAGAATCCTTTACCGTTTGTAAAACGATAAGCGCCTACGGTGAAACGGAGGGCGAGGATGAATTTGAAACGGAATGCGTCGGCGATCTTTTGATGCATAGCGAGACCGCGACGGTGAATCGGATTTCGGCAAGCGGCGGTCAAATCGACATCGAAGGTGAGATTTTATTAAACTTCTGCGTATTAAAAAAGGACGATTCTATCTGTTCGTATGAACGTTTGATTCCGTACAGCATGCAGCTTCCCAGTGAAGAGGCGTTTGGAAAAATCAACGTCGGTGGGCGCGTGTTTGTCAAATCCGCACAAATCACCATGCAGCTCGACGAGGAAAAGGAAATCGGCAAAGCGTTGCTTTCCTACTGTCTTGCCGCCGAATGCACACTCTCGGTTTGCGAGGATTTAGAGGGGGCAAGCGACGCCTTTTCTCCGAAACAGGAATTACAGCTCACGTATAAAAAGGACGGGGGCAGGTATTTAACGAAACAAGAAAAAGGGATAGAGCGTATCAGTGGCAGCGCCGTTTTGAGCCCTGCCTTGGACGGGGAATATACCCTTTGTGCGGCGGTTCTTCCGCGCGCAGAGCTTTCTTGCAGAAAGGGAGAACACGGCTTGGAAGCCGAGGGCGCGATTTTGGCGGAGGTCATTTTAAAGAATGCAGACGGCACGCACCGTGCTGCTACCCTATCCTTGCCTTTTTTGTTCCCGTTGGAGGAAAAGGGGGACGAAGCGGAAGCGGATTGCCTGGTTTGCAGCTTGAATATTCGCCGTAAAAAGACGGGGGAAACGGAAGCGGAGGCAACGCTGAAATATGCATTCCGCGTCTATGAAAATCGGGAATGGGAATACGTTTCCGAGGTAACGGAGGGGGAGGAATGCCCCCACGCAGACAGCGCGTTTTCGGTGTTTATGACGAACGCAGGCGAGGGACTGTGGGAGGTTTCCAAGCGGCTTGGCTGTGCGCCTGAGGAGCTTAAAAAGAGCAATCCGAGCCTGGAATTCCCGTTAAAAGCAGGGGAACGTATCTACGTTTACCGCCAAATTTCGGAAGAAAATGCAGATTAAAGGGCAAAAAAACATAAAAATCATAAAAAATACGCGGGAAATTCTTCGAAAGCATTGTAATTTCGAAAAAAATATGGTAAAATAAAACAGAACAATCGACGGCGGCGAGGGTTCCTCGCCGCCGTCTTTAACGCAAAAGACGGAGAGGGTATGAAATCGGTAAAAATAAAAGCGTATGCAAAAGTCAATCTTACCCTCGATATCGTGGGGCTGCAAGAGGGCTATCACATGCTCGATTCCTTGGTGGCGAGCGTGGACTTGTACGATTTAATCGTTTTAAGACAGCGAAAGGATACTTTGAGTTTTGTTACGATGAAGGGCATGGGCAGCGAAAGCATCCCCCCCGAATCGAACAATGCCTGGAAAGCGGCGGAAGCCTTTTCCAAAGCCTTTGGCACGAACGGCGCAGACATCACGGTTTATAAAAATATCCCCATGGGCGCAGGCTTGGGCGGTTCGTCCGCCGACGTTTCGGGGGTGCTTAACGGCATGGCGAAGCTCTACGGCGTAGAGGATTACGAAAAGCTGAAAAGTCTGGCAGACGAGCTCGGTAGTGACACGGGTTATATGCTCACGGGCGGCTTTGCGCGCATGCAGGGCAGAGGGGAGCTTGTAACCCCGCTTACGATTTCAAAAAAGCTGTATTTTTTATTCCTTTGTCCGTCCAGCTCGGTGTCCTCGGGCGCATGCTATAAGGCATACGACAAGGGCTTAGAAAAAAAGGGCTTTTCCGAGCCGTCGACCGAAAAATGCATCGAATATTTAGAGCGTGGCGACTTAAACGGGGTAGGCAGGTATTTGACGAACGATTTATATTTACCGTCTACCGAACTCAATAAGGAGGTACAGACCGCCTACGAGGAAGCATTGCAATTTTCCCCCTTAGGCGCGGTGATGACGGGCTCTGGAAGCTGCGTAATCGCGCTGTTTGAAACGAGGGAGCTTTGCGAATGGGCAAAGAGCCGTTATCGGGGGAAATTCCAGGCGTTTGTGGGCGCAACGGTCATTCCCGATTACCGCAACGCAAAAAAGAAAACGGGCTGGCGCAATCCCTTTGTGTTGAGTGAAGAGGAATGCTTGGACGCGGAAAAATAAAAAAATCGCAATCGCGGTGAAATAAATGGAAATATCACGGGAGAAAATTCAATGGAAGAAAGAATTATCGACGATGAATACGGCAGGGGGATTCGTTTAAAAAAGACGAAGGACGGCTACGTGGACGTCACGGACGAGCTCGCCGAAGAGGGAGTAGAGGGCGCGTTGACGGACGAGGAAGCTGTGGATGAAGTGGAATTTGAGTTTCCCGATTTTGAAGAGGACGACGAGGACCTTGTAGGGCTCAGCCCCGAAGAAGCGGAGCGCGTCCGTAAGGAAAAAGCGGAGGCGGCGGAACGCCAACGCGCGGAATATGAGACAGCCTGCGAAGAGGGCGAAGCGCTGCTTGCGTCGGGTGATTATGCTGCGGCGGAACAGAAATACGAGCAGGCGTTACAGCTCGACGGAATCGCAACGGCGGCGTCGGTAGGGTATTGGCGTGCGAAAACGTCGGATTTTTCCGAGCCTGACGTGCTCATCGACGAATACATCGAATCGGGCGTAGACGGCATGGAATACGACCTCGGCTACGAAGCGGTGCAAATCATCAAACGTGAGTACCATGGTCGCTTTGAACAGCGTATCGAGGAGCTTACGGCAGAGGAAAAACCGCTCGCGAAAGAGGTACGTGCAACGCAGGCTCGGCGCAGGGAATACCTTGGCAAACGCAGGACGAATTCGATTATTGCGTTTTTGTTGACGTCGTTGCCCTTTATCGCGGCGCTTATTGCAACCCTTGTTATCGGTTTAAAAAACTTCTCCACTCCCGACAACCGTTATATGCTGCCTACGATTATTTTGGGCGGTGTTTCCGCGTTGTTGTTTGCGGTGTTCGGCGTGTTTATCAATCGGCTGATTAACGCTTGCCGTATCTATAACGCGAACGAAAACCTGCTCTCTACGGACGAGGGTACGAGGTTGGTGGAAATCCGCGCGTATAAAGAACTGTATGCGGAGCTTTTGATTGAAGAAAAGCCCGAGGAAGAAGGAAACGAAGCTTCCGAGGAAACGGAAAACGAGGACGAGGAAGAATAAACCCTAAAAAAACCGAAAAAACGGCGCGAAAAGCATCTTCGCGCCGTAATTTTTTTTGTGTTGTGCATATTATAAGGAAGTATTTTCTTGCATTTACGTAAAAATCGTGCTATAATAAAAACGTATGAAGAAAATTATGACCTATTTCAAACCGTATAAATGGCAAGCTTTGCTTGGTCCGCTGTTCAAGCTTTTGGAAGCGACCTTCGAGCTGTTGGTGCCTTTTGTCGTTGCGCTCATTGTCGATAAGGGCTTTGGTGCGCTGGTAGACGGAGGATATCCCTTTGCCGACAAGGGCTACGTCGTGAAGATGTGTATTCTTCTCGGCGGTTTCGGTTTGTTCGGGTTTATCTTTTCGGTCGTGGCGCAGTATTTTTCCGCGCGCGCGGCTACGGGCGTAGCCGCAGGCGTGCGAAGCGACCTGTTCAAAAAGTTACAGTCTTTAAGCTATCGGGATATCGATAGGCTCGGTGAAGCGACGATGCTGACGAGAATGACGAGCGACGTGGATAAAATGCAAACGGGCGTCAACCTGTTCTTGCGCTTATTGCTGCGTTCTCCGTTCATCGTGTTCGGCGCGCTCGTTTGCGCGTGCGTAATCGACCCACGCTCCTTTGGGGTGTTCGGCGGTACGATTCTCGTGCTTGCCATCGTGGTCTATGCCGTGATGTTTGCTTGCATGCCCCTGTATAAGCGCACGCAGGAAAAGCTGGATAAGGTGCTGTTATCCACGAGGGAAAATCTTTCGGGCGCAAGGGTGCTTCGTGCCTTTTGTAAAGAGGATGCCGAGCGTGCATTGTTTAACGAACGCAACGAGGAATTGACCAAGGGCAGAAAGTTTGTGGGCGGAATCGCCGCAATCACAAATCCCTTGACCTACGTCCTTATCAATCTTGCGATTATTCTTTTGCTTTGGACGGGGGCAATCCGTGTAGACGGCGGCACGCTGACCCAAGGCAAGGTGATAGCCCTTTACAACCTCATGGGGCAGATTTTGATTGAGCTTATCAAGCTTGCCAACCTCATTGTAACGGTTGCAAAAGCGGCGGCGAGCGCAGGCAGAATCGAAAGCGTATTAAAAATGCAGCCCTCGTTACAGCTTATAGACGAAGAGGGGGAAGTGGCTAAGGCTACGGAAATGATTCGTTTTGAGAACGTGAGCATTCGCTATACGGAGGGTGCGGACGAAGCCTTGACGAACGTCAATTTCTCAATAAACAAAGGGGAAACCGTGGGCATTATCGGCGGTACGGGCTCGGGTAAAACCACGCTTGTTAATCTCATTCCCCATTTCTATGACGTGACGGAAGGCAGGGTTTTGGTGAACGGCAAGGACGTGCGCCGCAAGGACGTGCAAGCGTATTTGCGTGACCGTATCGGCGTCGTACCCCAAAAAGCGCAGCTGTTTAAAGGCACGATTCGTGAGAATCTCTTATGGGGAAAAGCAGACGCCCCCGACGAGAGCTTATGGGCGGCGGCAAAATGCGCGCAGGCGGCAGAGGTGATTGAGTGGAAAGGAGGCTTGGACGCACCCGTAGAACAGGGCGGCAAGAACTTTTCAGGCGGTCAAAAGCAGCGGCTTACGATTGCAAGAGCCCTCGTAAGAGAGCCCGATATTTTGATTTTAGACGATTCCTCGTCCGCGCTCGATTATGCGACGGACGCGGCTTTACGCAGGGATATAAAAGCCCTCGACACGACGGTGATTATCGTTTCGCAGCGTGCGTCTTCTGTCCGTGAAGCGGATAAAATCGTCGTACTCGACGACGGCAAGACGGTCGGTATCGGCACGCATGCCGAGCTCATGGAAGCCTGCGAAACCTATCGTGAAATCTACTTCTCTCAGTACGAAGAGGAGGTGACGGCATGAGCGTGAAAAAAGAAAAACGCAGCACCCTTGTCCGCATTCTCGGCTACGTAGGGAAGTATCCCGTGGCGTTGACGGGCTCGCTCGTCTGCGCGGTGATTTCAGTAATCGCCATGCTATTTATTCCCGTGCTCTTTGGCGACGCAATCGACTGTATCGTAGAAAGGGGAGTACAATGGCAGGCACTCAAAACGGTCTTTATCAAAACGGCGGTGGCGGCAGGTATTGCGGCGCTGTCGCAGTGGCTGATGAGCCTTTGCAACAACCGTATTTCCTGTAACGTCGTGCGCGATTTGCGCAAGGACGCCTTTGCTAAAATCGGGGCGTTACCTTTAAAATATATCGACGGAAATTCCCACGGCGACACGGTCAGCCGCGTGGTAGCGGATGCCGACCAGTTTTCGGACGGCTTATTGATGGGCTTCACCCAGTTCTTTACGGGCGTGATGACGATTGTCGGCACGATTGTCTTCATGCTCATGACCAGTGTAAAAATCGGCTTAATCGTGGTACTGGTTACGCCGCTTTCCCTGTTCGTGGCGCGTTTCGTGGCAACCCATACCCATAAATTTTTCGTAGAACAGACGACAACGCGCGGTGAACAGACCGCGTTCACCGAAGAGGCAATCGGCGGCTTAAAGCTCACACGCGCATTCGGACACGAAGAGGAAAACGCACAAAAATTCGACGAAATCAATGCAAGGCTGGAAAAATCGTCGCTGAACGCGACCTTCTATTCCTCGCTCACCAATCCGTCTACGCGGTTTATCAACAACCTCATTTACGCTTTGGTGGCGCTGCTTGGTGCTTTTGACGTTATCGCAGGCATATTTACTGTCGGCAACCTCACGAAATTCCTTTCGTATGCGAATCAGTACACAAAGCCGTTCAATGAAATTTCGGGCGTGATTACCGAGCTGAAAAGCGCGTTCGTTTGCGCGACGAGAATTTTCGAGCTTATCGACGAGGACGAGGAAAGCTCGGACGAGGGCAAAAAGATACTGACAACGCCACAGGGCAACGTGCGTTTGGAAAACGTAGAATTTTCGTATACTAAGGACAAGCCGCTAATCGAAGGTCTGTGCTTAGACGTGCAGCCAGGGCAGCGTATTGCAATCGTTGGCAGGACGGGTTCGGGAAAAACCACCCTCATCAATCTCTTGATGCGTTTTTACGACGTGGACGGCGGTGCGGTGCTTATCGAGGGCACGGACGTACGGGATTTAACGAGAACGTCCCTGCGTGACCATTACGGCATGGTATTGCAGGAAACGTGGTTAAAGCACGGCACGGTTCGGGAGAATTT
>JAFUMY010000001.1 GCA_017482415.1 Clostridia bacterium | reverse complement strand
GATACATTTCGAGGTATCTCTAACGATAGAGGGGGTAAGACGGTCGAGGGTCGTCGGGGTTTGTTCGCCTTGATACATATCATCGCGCGCGCCCGTAATTTTCGCTACGTGCAACAGCTCGCATTTGCCGTTCTTTTCGCACTGCTGACAATTCTTGTTGTGATTAGAAAGAAGAAGCTCAACGGAGGTTCTTCTTGCCGCTGTTGCTTTTGGAGAGGAAATGGTGATTTCCATGCCTTCCGCAACGGGATATACGCAGGACGCTACCAAGCCTCTCGCACCCGTAGCTTCTACAAGACATACGCGGCAAGAGCCTTTGGAGCATTCGCCGTGATTAAAAGCACAGAGGGAGGGGATTTCAAAACCGCATTTTTTAGCGGCTTCGAGAATCGTGAGCCCTGCTTCAACTTCAAAAGGAATTCCTTCGATTTTAATATTAACTTTCGCCATGATTCCAACCTCCGTTTACTTTTTCACGATTGCCTTGAATTTACACGAGGCAATACACATACCGCACTTGATACACTTGTCCTGATCGACCGCATATGCAGGAAGTCGTTTTCCCGGCGCAACGTAATCGGTTTTCACAAACGCATTGACGGGGCAGGCTCTTGCGCAAACGCCGCAGCCGAAGCACTTGTCGGGTTCGATGACGTATTGCATGAGGTTTTTACAGATATGCGCAGGGCATTTCTTGTCTACGATATGTGTTACGTACTCGTCGCGGAAATGCTTCAAGGTCGATAAAACGGGGTTAGGCGCCGTTTGACCGAGCCCGCAAAGGGAATTGCTTCGAACGTTCTCTGCAAGCACCTCCAACTCGTTCAAGTCGTCCATGGTAGCCTTGCCGTCGGTGATTTTTGTTAAAATTTCCAGCATTCTCTTCGTGCCGATACGGCAGGGGGTACATTTACCGCAGGATTCGTCGCAAATGAATTCCATATAGAACTTCGCAACGTCGACCATGCAGTTGTCTTCGTCCATGACGATTGCCCCGCCCGAACCCATCATCGAACCTTTAGCAACGAGGTTATCAAAATCGATGGGGGTGTCGAGGTCAGCTTCCGTTAAGCAACCGCCGGAAGGTCCGCCCGTTTGAATGGCTTTGAATTTTTTACCGTTAGGGATTCCGCCACCGATGTCGTAAATCAATTCGCGTAAGGTCGTACCCATGGGGATTTCCACAAGCCCGACGTTGTTGATTTTACCGCCGAGCGCGAATACTTTCGTGCCCTTTGAGCGTTCGGTACCGTGCTTGGAGAACGCTTCCTTGCCCTCACGGAGGATATAGGGTATGCAAGCCAAGGATTCAACGTTATTGATGATTGTAGGCTTATCCCAAAGCCCTTTTACCGCAGGGAACGGAGGACGGGGACGGGGCATACCGCGCTGGCCTTCAATGGAGTTCAACAGCGCCGTTTCTTCGCCGCAAACGAACGCGCCTGCGCCAAGGCGCAAATGCACGCGGAAACAGAAATCCGTGCCGAGGATATTATCGCCGAGCAATCCAAGCTCTTCCGCTTGTTGAATGGCGAGCTTTAATCTGTTTACAGCGATGGGGTATTCCGCGCGGACGTAGAAATAACCGTTCTGCGCGCCGATTGCATAGCCTGCAATCATCATACCTTCAATAACGGCAAGTGGGTTGCCCTCAAGGATAGACCTATCCATAAACGCACCGGGGTCGCCTTCGTCGCCATTACATACGACGTACTTTTCACCCTCAGGCTGCGCATAGGCAAACTGCCATTTTCTACCCGTGGGGAAGCCACCGCCACCACGGCCGCGGAGTCCAGAATCCAAGACTTCTTGGATAACGTCCGTTCTGTCCATTTGCAATGCGCGTGCAAGGCCTTGGAACGCGCCTGCACCGAGGCTTTCTTCAATCTTTTCGGGATTGATGCTACCGCAGCCGTGCAAAGCTACGCGGACTTGTTTTTTATAGAAATTGATATCTTCCTGTTTTGTAATTTTTTCAGAAGTGGAGGGGTCAACGTACAGCAAACGGTCGATGACTTCACCGCCGATGATGTCCTTTTCAACGATTTCTGCAACGTCTTCAAGCTGTACGAGGCGATAGAGGGTATCTTCGGGATAAATTTTAACGAAAGGACCTTGAGAACAGAAGCCGAAGCAACCGACTTGGTTTACGGTCACTTTATCGGAAAGATTCTTTTCCGCAACAAGTTTGTTAAATTCTGCGGTGATTTCATCCGCTCTCGAAGAAAGACAGCCCGTACCGCCACAGAGGACGATGTGTCTTTTTCCGTCGTTGCCCGTAAATTTATTATCGAGGCAAGCTGCGCATTTTGCGCTTACATTTTTGAGGTCTTCAAAATTCTTAATCATGCGTTATTTGCCTCCATTGCTTTGTATTCCTCGACGATTTTAGGAATCGCGTCGACGGTGAGCTTGGGATAGACCTTGCCGTTAATGGTTACGGCAGGTGCGATACCGCATGCGCCGATACAACGGAGCGCGTCCAAGGTAAACAGACCGTCGGAAGAGGTTTCCCCGGGCTTAATCCCGATAATTTCTGCGAATTTATCCAAGACCTGCTGCGCGCCTTTGACGTAGCAAGCAGTACCAAGACAAACGCCGATAACGTATTTTCCCTTCGGGGTCAGAGAGAAGAAGGAATAAAAGGTTACCACCCCGTAAATATCTGCAACCGAGATACCCGTTTTTGCGGATACGAGCTCTTGCACTTCAAGGGGAATGTAACCGTATTCTTTTTGAATGTCGCTTAAAATCATCATAAGCGGAGTTTTTTCCTGGGCGTATCTGTCGCAAATCTCGTTGATTTTTTTAACAGCCGCCTCTTGTAAATGAGCCATATTGCCCTCCTTCAATATTTTTTCATACGGAGTCATTATACAATATTTTATCGTTGATGTCAACGGTAAAAAATATATTTTTTACGGTTTTTGTATTTTTTTATAAGGCGGTTTGAAAAACTTTACTTTTCCGGAAATATAGTTTATAATAGAATAGATAATGTTTTAGGGAGTAACTATGGAAACGGTAGTAAAGCATTTCAGCGAGTTGACTTTAGACGAGCTCTATGAAATTTTAAAGCTTCGCGCGGCGGTGTTCGTAGTGGAACAAAATTGCGCGTATCAAGACTTAGACGAGGTAGATAAAGACGCCTACCACGTATATATTAAGGACGAGGGGAAGCTTTTGGCGTATCTTCGCGTCGTAGATAAAAACAAGCGTTTGGACGAGGTTTCCGTCGGTAGGGTGATATCCTTAAAACGCCGTATAGGCTTGGGCAGTAAATTGCTGCAAATCGGTTTGCAAACGGCGAAAGAAAAATACGGCGCAACCGTCGTAAAGGTCGGCGCGCAAACGTATGCGAAGCCCTTTTACGAACAGGCAGGCTTTTGTCAAGTCTCCGAAGAATACGAGGAGGACGGTATACCGCATATTTATATGCTTTACACCGAAAAGGCATAGGCAGGTATCGATTGAATAAAATTTTACAAAGGGGAAGAAAGAATGCCAACGATTGAATTAGAGGGTACGAGGTTCTCGTTAAACGTACTACCGCTTAAGCTTTTTTCAAAAGGCACTTGGGTTAGGACGGAGACCATAATCGAAAACGAATACGTGCAATACAGCGATGTTGGAGAATATATCTTGCGCGAGGAGCTCGATCAATGGATTGTAGCCATGTTCCGTTTACTTGCAGGCGGCTACGCGACAGAGTATTCGCTCTCCTTTGAAAAGGCAGGGCTTGCGGTGGATTTATACCCTTATAGGGAAGAGGGCGGCGAGGCAACGAGACAGGCAAGACGGGAAAACGATTGTGTGATGGCGATTCGGCTTTTAATGCACGCAAAGGACAAGAAACGCTTGCTTGGCGGCGTATATTCTTTCCTTTTACACCGTGCGGATATCGAAAAATTTGCCACAGAACTGCGCGAGGAGTACGATTCTGTTTTCGAAAAATTCGGAAAAGGTAAGGGCAAGTATTTGTTCGTTGGGGTTAGTCCGCGCGGCTACCGTGGCTGTAACTATTGGTATTTAGACCCGACAAGCAGCGTACAGCCAGGCGAGTACGTTTGGGTGAGAATGGGTAGGCATAATATCGAACAAATCGTATACGTTGACGATATCAAGTATTGTAACGAGGAAACAGCACCCTACAATCCTTTGACAGTGAAAAAGGTACTCCGCAAAGCGACGGAAGAAGAACTTAAAAAATGAGGAACTATTTACAAAACGCCCCAAAAGCTAAATGCTTTTGGGGCGCTTCGCATGTTTAAGAGAAAGTTTTACGATATAGGGAAATATATAGGGAATAAAATCTCATAAAAATTTTGGCAAACTCTTGCCTTTTTAGATTTTATGTGATATACTTAATAAGATAAATAAAATGCGAAATTATGCGTATTTCAGCCCATGGGCTGTTTGTTGTGCGAACACAACAAACAAAATGAATTGACAGTCTTTGCGCTTTATTTGCGTTAAGCAGGAGAGAATCGTGTCGGAAAAACCCGTAAAAAGCAAAAGTAAAAAAACAAAAATTTATACGGCAATCGCATTCATCGTCTTATTTGTCGGATTGATGTTTTTCCTCTTTTCAGGAGGCAATATTTCGATTTTAAAAGAAGCGTTTACCGCACAGGATTCGGCGGAGGTGCGTGCTTCGCTTGAAAAATTCGGGTGGAAGGGCTACGTTACCTTAGGCAGCTTATCTATGCTTCAGGTCGTATTTACCTTTTTACCTGCCGAGCCCGTACAGGTTATCAGCGGTATCAGCTTCGGTTTTTGGAAGGGGAGCTTAATCTGTTTTGTCGGTGTAATCGCAGGGAATACGATTATTTATATTTTGTATAAGATTTACGGACAAAAGCTGACGGAATATTTCCAAAGCAATGCAGAGTTTGATTTCGACCAAGCCAGACGTTCGTCTAAAATATCCTTGATTGTATTCATTCTGTATTTCTTGCCTGCGATTCCTTACGGCATGATTTGTCTGTTTACGGCATCATTAAATTTTAAGTACCCGAAATACATAGTATTGACAAGCTTAGGCTCGTTACCGTCCATTTTTATCGGCGTAGGGCTTGGGCATATGGCGATTGCGTCGAGCTGGATATTATCTTTGGTAGTCTTTGCGGTTTTGGTTGCCTTGTTGGTTATTCTCTTTAAAAACCGTTCGAAGGTCTTTAAAAAGGTCAACGAGTTCATGCGTTCACGCGAGGCGAAATCCAAAGCCCCGAAGCGCGGCAATCGTCTGATTTGGCATCTTTCAAGCTTTGGCAGTAAAATCGTTTACGGAGGCAAGATTAAGGTCCGCTTAAAAAACAACGTCGGGCGTTTGGAACACCCCTCGATTGTGCTTTGCAATCACGGCTCGTTTATCGATTTCGTGTACGCAGGACGGTTACTGATAAAAGAACGCCCTAATTTTGTGGTGGCAAGGCTGTATTTTTATCACAAGCGGTTAGGGAAATTATTGCGTTCGTTGGGCTGTATTCCAAAGAGTATGTTTACCGCGGATATCGAAAACGCAAAGCAGTGTATGCGCGTCCTTTCTTCGGACGGTATTCTCACGATGATGCCCGAGGCTCGTCTTTCTACCGTCGGAGAGTTTGAGGGGATTCAAGCTTCCACCTACCGTTTCATACAGCGTTCGGGTGTTACGGTGTATACGCTGCGCTTAAACGGCGACTATTTCGCAAATCCGAAATGGGGCGACGGGGCAAGAAAAGGCTCGCTTGTTGAGGCGGAGTTAAATCCGCTTTTGACTGCGGAAGAAGTAAAACAGATTTCCTTAGAGGATTTAAAGGCGCGCGTGGAAGCGGCGCTTGGGTATAACGAGTTCGAGTGGCTTGAAACGCATCCCGAATTGCATTATAAGTCCAAGACCCTTGCAGAGGGCTTGGAAAACGTACTTTGCCTTTGCCCGAAATGCGGCGCATGGCATGCGTTTAAAGCGGAGGGGCATACCTTGACCTGCGAAAAATGCGGTATGCAGGCAACGCTTGACGACCGTTATGCGTTTGTCGACGATGCACCGTTTGAGAATTTTGCTAAGTGGTACGCTTGGCAATGCGCGGAGTTAAAGAAATCAATTGTAGGGAATTCCGATTATTCGCTTGAAAGCAAGGTAGAGCTTCGTCATTCGTCAAAAGACGGAAAGAACTTGACCCGAGCGGCTGGCGAGGGGGTATGTACGCTGAATAGAACGGGCTTGAAATACGTCGGAACGCGCGATGGTGAGCAGGTGGAGAAATTCTTCCCCATGTCGCAGATTTACAGACTGCTGTTCGGCGCAGGCGAGGATTTTGAGATTTATGAAGGAAAGGAAATCTGGTATTTCCGTCCCGAGGATAGGCGCAGCTGCGTCATTTGGTATATCGCGAGTGGAATTTTAGAAGAAGCTTGCGAAAAGTGAGGTGCTTATGCAGACGAAAGAAGAAATGCAGAATGCAGAAGTAAAAGAAAAGGAAGAACCGTTTTCTCACATTGGCAGAAAATCATTTTTTGTCGTTATGATTCTATTAACGACAATCATTATTGCCAGTTGGCTACTGACGTTTTTCGTGCCGCAGGGCAGTTATTTGCGCGATGAAAACGGCATGATTATCAACGGTACGTACGTGGAGGGCAAGCCGAAAGGAATCGCCTTTTGGCGCGTAATTACCGCGCCCTTCCGCGTGTTTGCGTCCGAGGACGCGGTTACGATTATCATGATAAGCATCTTTTTGCTGGTCATGAGCGGTGTATTCAATCTCTTGGAAAAGACGGGCGGTATCCGCGTAATCATTGGCAGAACGGTACGTAAATTTTCCCACCGCAAACAGCTTGTGGTATGCGCTACGGCGTTTATTTTCATGGCGTTCGGCAGCTTCTTTGGAATGTTCGAAGAGCTTGTAACACTGTTGCCGCTCATTATCGTATTTATGCTTTCTATGGGCTTTGATACACTGACGGGCTTGGGCGTATGTATGATGGCGGCGTGCTTCGGTTTCTCCGCTGCAATTTCCAATCCGTTCTCGGTAGGGATTGTTTCCGAGCTCGCGGGGATTCCCATTTTTAAAGGCGCATGGCTTCGAATTCTATTCTTTGCGCTCGTATTTACCGCAGTTTGCGCCTTTTTACTCTTGCATATTAAAAAGATTACGAAGGACCCTACCCGTTCCTTGACGTATGAAATCGACCAAAAGAAACGGTTGTCCTTGAATATGTCGTTGGAACAGGAAACCGCGCAGGAGCGTAAGATTTTCAACGCATATATTATCTTTTTTGCCGCGCAGCTCGTCGTGCTGATTCTGATTGCTTCGATTCGTGCGATTTCGGGGCTTGCAATTCCCATTCTTGCGGTTACCTTTTTGGTTGGCGGTATCATTGCAGGGCTTATCGTATGCGAAAAGAAGACGGACGTGTTCAAGCACATGGGCTCGGGCGCGCTTGCCATGATTCCCGCAATCGTGATGATCGCCATGGCGTCGTCGGTAAAGCTCATAATGTCGGAAAGCGGTATTTTGGATACCGTTATGTATGGGATTATCGACACCTTGATAGGGAAAAACAAATTCCTTTGCGTGATTTTGATTTATTTCCTGATTCTGTTTTTGCAAATTTTTATCGGCTCGTCGTCGGCGAAGATTATGCTGATTATGCCGATAATTTTACCCGTAGCTACCACCATCGGTTTATCGCCGACCGTCGTAATTTTGACCTACTGTATCGCAGACGGTTTCACCGACGTGATTTTGCCTACGAATCCCGTGCTTTTGATTGGACTTTCAATGGCGAACGTTTCTTACGGCAAATGGGTAAAATGGACTTGGAAGTTCCAGGTTTTGATGTTCCTTGCCACCATTTTATTGCTGATGCTTGCCGTGCAGATTGGTTATTGATAAAAAACGCTTTACTATTTAGTCAAGTTTTGTTATAATACTTGAAAGATTATTATTTTGAAGTCGGAAATCGATTTGGAATAAAACGAGGAGAAAACCATGAAACAGTACGATAACGTAGTTATTTTCAACCATCCGCTCATCAACCATAAAATTGCGATTTTGCGCGACGAAAAAACGTCAATGAAGGAATTTCGCGAATTGATTGAGGAAATCACTACGCTCATGACCTACGAGAGCTTAAAAGAGGGGGTTCCCACCGTCAAAAAGATGGTCAAAACGCCTTTGGAAACCTGCGAACAGACGATTGTTGCTGACAACGCAATCGCAATCGTACCTATTTTAAGGGCAGGCCTTGGTATGGTCAACGGAATCCACGTGCTGTTCCCCAGTGCAAGAGTAGGACATATCGGTATGTACCGTGATGAAGAAACGCTTGAACCCAAAGAATATTATTGCAAGCTTCCCGACGGAATCGAGAATAAGCTTGTATTGCTTGTCGATCCCATGCTTGCAACGGGCGGTAGCGCATGCGACGCAATCGAGCTTTTGAAAAAACGTGGCTGTAAAAATATCAAATTCATGGCGATTATCGGCGCGCCCGAAGGGGTATCGAAGGTAGCGGAAACGCACCCCGACGTCAACGTATACGTTTCTACGCTAGATAGACAGCTTAATGAACACGGTTATATTTTACCTGGGCTCGGTGATGCAGGGGATAGACTCTTTGGTACAAAATAAAGAAACAAGAACGGCGCGTTCAGTGCCGTTCTTATGTTAATTTTTTCACACGAAACGCTAAAGTTGCGGAGAATTTTTAAAGAACGGTTGACTTTCTTGTCGAAAAGTAGTATAATTCATTCGTTAAACAATTTATTTTGACAAAATAACCGAGGAGAAAGTAGAGGCGTATGCTCACGATCATCGAGGTAAGTAGTAAAAAAGACCGCAAAGAATTTATCGAATATCCGTTGAGACTGTATAAGGGGAATCCCTATTTTGTGCCGCCCTTATATGGGGACGAAAAGAAGCTTTTTACGGATAAAAATATCTATTCTCACACCTGTAAATCGGTGTTTTATCTTGCGCAGCGCGACGGGAAAACGGTAGGCAGAATTCAGGGTATCGTGCAAAATGCCTACAATGATATTCACGGCACGAAGCAGGTACGCTTCACTCGTTTTGATTGCGAGGACAATCCCGAAACGGCAAAGGCACTGTTTAATAAGGTGGAAGAATGGGCAAAAGAGCAGGGCATGACGGAGGTTATCGGTCCGCTTGGGTACAGCGATTTGGAGAGAGAGGGCTTATTGATTGAAGGCTTTGAGTATCTTTCTACGTTTGAGGAACAGTATAATTATCCCTATTATGCCGAATTGATTGAGGGCTGCGGCTATGAAAAGGACGTGGACTGGGTAGAATCCCGTCTGTTTGCGATGGCGGAAGAGGACGAGCGTATTCGTAAATTGGGTATGCGCGCATTGAGTCGTTACAATTTGCATATCGCAGGGGAGAAGCTCTCCAAGCGCGCGTATATTAAGAAGTACGCGGACGGAATTTTTAAATGCATCGACGAATGCTATAAAGACCTTTACGGAACCGTTCCGTTTACGCAAGAAATGATGCAGCAGATGATTGATCAGTTCAATCTAATTTTAAGCAAAAAATACCTCATCGCGGTTTGCGACGAGGAAGAAAACGTCGTAGCGTTTGGGTTATGCTTGCCGGGAATCGGAAAAGCACTGCAAAAGAGCGGCGGCAGGTTGACCCCGATGGCGTTGATTCGTTTGCTTCGTGCGGTCAAGCGTCCTGAAAGTATCGATTTGGGCTTAGTCGGCATTTTACCGCAGTATAGAAAATCGGGCTTGAGTGCCTTTATTTTAACGGTTTTGCAGGATATGCTTGCCGATAAGCACGTGCAGTACTTGGAAACGAATTTGAATTTGGAAACGAATGCGAATATTCAGACGCAATGGAAGCATTTCGATTCGATTCAACACAAGCGCAGACGCGCATATATTAAAAAGCTGTAAAAGAAAAGCTCCGCCGCACGGCGGAGCTTTGTTTTACATTTCCATATCAAATTTATTTTCCAAAAATTTGGAAACGTCGTAGGTCTGTCTATACAAGAGATAGGTGGTAACGTTGGGGGCGGTGAAATCTTTCAGTTTCACTTCTTCCAACGTTCCGTTTTCAATTTTTTCCTTTACGAACTTATAAGGCAGGAAGGAATAACCAAGCCCGTTTTCGAGATAGGGCAAAAGCTTGGAGGAATTGTCGACGTCCAAACGGAAGATATGATTTTTCGGGAAGAGGGAACGGATAAACACACCCGCTTCACTCAGCGTGAAATCGCACATGAGATAGGGGAGCTTGGAAAGCTGCGCCTTGCTAACCCCATCGGGGTATTCGTTCATGCCCTTTTTGCAAACGAGTGCAACGCGGTCGACGTCGTACACGTCGCAATTAAAGCCCACGCGCTTTAAGGGAATCGCCGAGAATACCATATCGAGCATATTATCCTGTAAATGCTGAATAAGGTCGAGGGAATGCCCAAGCATTACCTTTACCGAGGTCTGGGTATTATCCTTTAACGCCTCGTCTACCAAGGGCTTGACGTACACTTCATAAGAAGCGTTGATTGCGCCGATAGAAAACTTCCTATTGTGGCTGGAGAGGGCGTTCATTTCTTCAAGCGAAGTGTTTTGCAATTCCAAAATACGTTCGGCATAGCGCAAGAAAATTTCACCTGCTTCGGTCAGCTTAACCGTTTTCGAACCACGGGTGAACAGGCGTTTCCCGACTTCTTTTTCCAGTTCGCTAATACGATTGGTGACAGTGGACTGTGCGATGAAAAGCTGTTCTGCCGCAAGGGTGAAATTTTTTACCTTGGACAGGAAAATAAATGTTTTTAATTCTTCTGTATTCATTTAAAAAATTGATTATCCTTATCAGTATTATCTATTTTATTATAACATCAACGCAGCGAGAAAGCAAGTAAAAATAAAAAAAATATCGAAAAATGCAGAAACTTTTTTATTTTCTTTCCGAGCGTTGACAAAAGCTTGAAAAATGTGTATACTAAAAAGGATAAAAGTGGTACGGAGTATAGGTATGGGCGAGATAGCAACGCGCGTGAACGCGCTAAAAACCGAATTGAGTAAAGGGAACGCTTACGGCGAAAAAGTTTTGTTAGTAGCCGCAACGAAAACGCAGACGGCGGCGGCAATTAACGAGGCAATCGAGGCGGGCGTTGACGCAGTCGCGGAAAATAAACCCCAGGAATTTCGGGATAAAAACGAGCTTTTATTGCCCTGTCCTCGGCATTTTATCGGGCATTTGCAGACGAATAAGGTGAAATATTTAATCGGGAAAATCGAGCTCTATCATTCCTGTGACCGTGACGAGCTTGCAGGGGAGCTTGCAAAACGCTCGGTTGGGCTTGGGATTTGCTCTAATATTTTGATTCAAATCAATATCGGCAACGAGGAATCCAAGAGCGGCTATGCTTTCGATGAGGCAAAAGAAGTTTTTGCAAGGCTTTCTCAAACGGAAGGGCTTTGCGTAAAGGGCTTTATGGCGATGCTGCCCGACTCCGACGACGAGGCGTTGCTGCGCGGGTTAACGCGAAAAATGCGTGGTTTGTACGAATGGGCAAAAACGGAGTCAAGCTCCGTTGAATATTTATCGATGGGCATGAGCGGGGATTATAAGCTGTGCATAGAAGAGGGAAGCAACGTAATCCGCGTAGGGTCAACGATTTTCGGGGCGAGGGACTATGGCGCGAAATAAAGAAAAAAAGGAAAAAAAGAAAAAGAGCCTTTTGAAGCGTTTGGCGATTATATTTTGTGCCATTTTGCTGTTCGTTGGCGCAGTTCTCGGCGTATTACAGGTCGGGGTTTGGTATGCCGCTTCTTCTTGGGAATATTGGCAGCCTACCTACGAAAAGCAGGATATAAAGGGCATTTTGACGAAGGTAGAACGCACGGACGAGGATTATGAAATCTTGTATCGTCAAACTGGTTTGACTCGGCTTGGAATCGACGGACTGTTGGCGCAAAATAAGGTAAAAAAGATTCTGGATATACAGGACGCCTTATTTGCATGCTACCCGATTAAAGCGCATCATTTCAATCCGTTTACGTACATGGACGTACACGACGGCAGTGTGGAGATTCCGATGGCTGCACTTGAGGACGGGGATATTATCGTCACGGCGACGACGCGCGTTTCTTGGTGGCGGTATGGGCACGCAGCGCTTGTTATAGACGGGAAAAACGAACGGATTATCGAGTCAATCGGCCCTGGCTCGAATAGTGAAATCAATCAAGCAAACTGTTTTTCTGATTATTCAAGCTTCATGGTTTTGCGCCCGAAGGTAGGTGCGGAAATCAAGGCGCAGGTAGTCGAGTTTGCGGAAAAGAATCTTTTGGATTTGCCTTATCAATTCTCAGTGGGCATATTCACGGACAAATTCGAAGAAGATATCAAAACGTCGCAGTGCGCACATTTGGTATGGTATGCTTATAAAAAATTCGGGGTCGATCTCGATGCAACGGGTGGCGCAGTCGTAAAGCCGCAGGATATGGCAAATTCCGAGCAAGTGGAAGTCGTGCAGGCGTATGGCTACAATCTTGACACCCTTTGGAAATAGGTAAGGAGCGACTATGGTTACAAAGGCAAAATACGCCTTGATTACAGG
>JAFUMY010000122.1 GCA_017482415.1 Clostridia bacterium | reverse complement strand
CGCTTGCAAAGCTCTGCGCAGACCTCGGAAATCTTGACGTCCTTGACGTTCAAGAGCACCATCATATGATACAACAAATCCGCCGCTTCGTTGATAACGCCGACCTTTTCCTCGTTTTTCGCTGCGATAACAAGCTCCACCGCTTCTTCCCCGACCTTTTTACCGATACGGTCCACACCGCGCACGAACAAGAAGCTGGTATACGCGCCCTCTTCGGGATTCGCCCTATACTCTGCGATAATGCGTTGTAAACGTCCGAACATTTCACCGCCGATATTGTTATATTCGCCAATCAACTGTTCGGGGAAGCAGGTAAAGGTATTCTTTTCAGGGTCTGCTTTACCCTTTTGCGCAACCTTCAAAAGCAAGGTATCGGAATCGTGGTCGATAAACGCGGCTTTGACCTTTTGGGTATTGCCGAGCACTTCGCCAAATTTCGTAACCGCTTTTTTAGAACGGCTGTAATAATGCGCATAGCCCGTTTCCACGGTCTTATTAACGGCTTCTTCGTTCATGTATACGAGCATGAGCACTTCACCGCTTTCATAGTCTTGAACCACAACGGGAACAAGCCCTTCTTTATTGAATTTAATTTTTTTGACATCAATCGTATTTGCTGCCATAGCCCACCTCCGCTATCTTCCCTCGCTGCCGATACTGGCGCACGATAGGTTCTTTCGTTTCTATTATACAATACTTTTTTTTATCCGTCAATAGGCTACGAAAAATTTTTTCTATATTTTCACAAATTTTTTAAGGAAAGCGCAGCTACGTGCACTACTGCACTATCCCGTTATTATTTTTATTGAGCTTTTTGTTACCTGCCCCTATTTTTCTTGAAATTCAACAGCTGTTATATCTATTTTGTTAAGCTTTACCGCAAACCAACGCTGATAAGGAGGGCACGCATCCCCTATCCCGTATTTTGTTTCCATTTGATAAACAATTTTCCCTGTTTTATCTTCAACTGATATGCTTCGCAAAGAATTTTTTCGCTTATATATCGTTGAAAACGTATATATTAAAATCATTTGTTCCTCAAAATCTATATTCAATTCCTCGATTCCATCAATAAATATCTTCTTATATTCTTGTTCATTATTTACGATAAAACTACGCTCCAATGGATATCTTTCATTAGAATTGCTATCCGTAGAATTTTCTATTATATCTCCTGTAAGTTGTATGGGGTTTTCTTCCACAAACTCCTCTTTTATCCAAGAATTAGCCATATCGTACAATACAGCGTTGTATTTAACCCCTCGACAGCCCGACAAGAGGTTAAAAATCAAAATCATTACCATAAGTATAGAGAAATTTTTAATTTTTTTCATACTACCCTCCTTAAAAAAACAAAATGATAATATGCGCCCGTTTGTAATACAGTCACAAATTATCACCTCCTAATACTTATATTAAAAATTGTTCTTCTCTGTTCTCCTTGGTTTTACTGTTTTATAATTGCAATATAACATAACTTTTTTATTTTGTCAATACCCTTTTGGAAAACTTTTCATACTTTTAAAGGTCTATATAAACGAAAAACACGGCGGTTGCCGTGTTTCATGTGTTTTTGGGGTATTTTCACGCTTTGCGTGAGGAACGCCTTGCGGCGTTATTAACGCAACCTGCGGTTGCTTTTGGAATGGCTACCTATTTATGGGCTGCCGCCCATGCCTGCGTAAAGGCTCTGCCTTTACAATCCGCAAGGAACTGAGTTCCTTGACTTCCTGTTGGGGCTTGCTTTCACGCTTTGCGTGAGGAACGCCTTGCGGCGTTAAATATGCAACCTATGGTTGCTTGTTATGAGTCCGTTATTGCGGGGCGTTGCCCCTACACCCCACGAGAAACTGAGTTTCTCGACTTCCTGTTGGGGCTTGCTTTCACGCTTTGCGTGTTGACCGCTTCGCGGTAGGGCGCAACCTATGGTTGCTTGTTATGGGTCCGCTATTGCGGGGCGTTGCCCCTGCACCCCACGAGAAACTGAGTTTCTCGACTTCCCATCGGGTTACACTAATGCAACTAATACGCGACGTGGAAAGATAGAAAAGCTGGGTGCAGGCTCAGCCTGCCAACGTCACGTTGCCGGAACGTTGCTTAGTTCAAGACTACGTCTTTGAGGCTGTCGTATTTTTTGAGAGCGGACATGCGCAAACGCTCGTCTGCGTAGTTGCCGTCAAAGGCGTCATCTGAAAGACGCTTCGCCGCGAAAATGACCTGCGTAGGATAACGTAAATTCTTAATATCTGACAGCATTTTTCCCGATTGACGCGTGCCAAAGAAATCACCGCTGCCACGCATTTCAAGGTCCTTTTCCGCAATTTTGAAACCGTCTGTGTTGTCTTTTAACGTCGTTAAACGCTCCCTTGCTACCTCACCGTCGGCACCCATCAAAAGGAAACAATAGCTCTTTTCCGCGCCTCTGCCTACGCGACCACGAAGCTGATGGAGCTGCGAAAGCCCAAACCGCTCGGCATTGTAAATAATCATAATCGTCGCATTCGGTACGTCAACACCGACCTCGATAACCGTCGTGGATACCAAGCAATCGTATTCCCCTGCCTTGAACGCCGACATGATCTCCGATTTTTCTTTGTCCTTCATCCTGCCGTGCAATAGCCCGAACCGTACCGTCGGAAGACGGTTTTTCAGTTCCTCGTGGAGCTCGGTAACGCTCATAATCGAGCCTTCCTCGTCATCGTCAATCTTCGCACAAACGAAATACGCCTGCTTGCCTGCCGACGTTTCTCTGCGCACGTATTCAAGCATGTCGTCGTACTTCGATTCGGGGATAATACTCGTCGAAATTTCCTGCCGAGCCTTGGGCTTGTCCGTAATCGTTGTAACGTCCAAATCCCCATAAAAAATCAAGGACAGCGTTCTCGGAATCGGCGTTGCGCTCATAACCAACATATCCACGCCCTCGCCCTTTTCCGCGAGCGCGTTTCTCTGCGCGACACCGAAACGGTGCTGCTCGTCACATACGATAAACGATAGCCTCGGGATTTCCACGTCGCCTTGGAAAATGGCGTGCGTGCCGCAGAGAATATCTATCTCGCCGTTTTTCAGCTTCGCCTTTAATTCGCGTTTCTCTTTCGCCGTCATGCCGCCTGCCAAATATCCTACCCGATAATCGGGGAAATATCTTTGGAGCACGGCATAGTTCTGCGCCGCAAGCACTTCCGTCGGGGAAAGATACGCCGCCGTATAGCCGCTTTTCACCGCCATGAAAATCCCACACAGCGCCACCGCAGTTTTACCGCTACCAACGTCGCCCTGCACAAGACGGTTCATACGCGTCGGTTCGTATAAGTTCTCAAAAATCGCGTTGACCGCTTGTTTTTGTCCGTCCGTGAACTCGAAACCAAACCGCGTCGAAAACTCCTTGACCTCTCGCGCCGTTACCGTATAATTATGCAAACGCACCTCTTCCTTTCCGCCCTTGATAATCTTGAACGCGGAAATGAGTACGAAATACTCCTCCAAAGCAATCCGCTCGGACGCCTCGTCCTTCGCTTGCTGCGAGGGAGGATTGTGGATAGCATAATACGCCCGATCGAGGGGCGGAAGGTCGTATTTATTAACGATTTGCCAAGGTATAACCGTTGAAAGATCGCATTTTTGCAGCGCCTCTTTGACCGCCGCGCGCACGAGCTTTTGACTGAGCGTGCCCTTGAGCGAATACACGGGCACGATACCCTTTAAGCGATAGTTTTTATCCAGTTCTTCAAAGGTTGGATTGACAAGGGAAACCTGCCCGAACTTGTTTTGTACTCTGCCGTAAAACAGATACTCGCCTGCCTTTAATTTCTGCGCAACGTAGGGCTGATTAAACCAAACGACGGTGAACGGAAACCCGTCCTGCGAACAGAACGCCTTGACCATCTTTCTGCGATTGCCATAGTTGACGGGCATCACGCG
>JAFUMY010000121.1 GCA_017482415.1 Clostridia bacterium | reverse complement strand
TCGCCAACCTGTACGCCGTCTGCCATAAAGGTTACGGTGTAATCGATTGCCGTGTATACTGCTTCAACAACCTTGTCGCCACCGTCAAGGGTATATTCTGCCCAAGCACCCTTGTAATGGTCTTTCCCAGGAACCTCGGGAGCTGCAACGGTAGGGTCATCCATATTGTAGGACAATACTTCGCCAACCTGTTCGCCGTCTGCCATAAAGGTTACGGTGTAATCGATTGCCGTGTATACTGCGTTGATAACCTTGTCGCCGCCGTTCAGCTCATAGCTTTCCCATGCGCCCGTATAGTGTTCTTTTGCGGGAACTTCGGGAACGGTGATGTCCGTATCGTCAAGCGTATAGGTATCCGAAGCTACTTCTTCGCCGTCTACCTTAAAGGTTACGGTGTAGCTGCCTAACTCATATACCGCGTTGACAACCTTGTTACCGCCGTCAAGGGTATATTCTTCCCAAACACCGCCGTAGCCGTCCTTTGCAGGAACTTCTGGTTCGGTAACCGTAGGATCATCCATATTGTAGGACAATACTTCGCCAACCTGCTTGCCGTCTGCCATAAAGGTTACGGTGTAATCGATTGCCGTTTTTTTATAAACCGCTTTATAGATCACGTCGTCTTCTACTTCTGTAATTTTTTTATTCCAGCCATCAAAGACGTAGGTATAATGGTCTTCGCTGTAGGTAGGATCCTCAGGTGCTTCAGGAATCTCGCCTTCTTCCACCTTCTTCGTCGAAAGAACAGTGCCGTCTACGTTGAGGAATTTGACCGTGTATTTTTTCTTCTTCACGGACGAATCACTCGACGCTTCACTGGAACTGGAGCTTGATTCAGAGCTGTTGGTGTTTCCGAAGCCTCCGATTGCGCAAGCAGAAGCACTTCCCAAAACAGTCGTTACCATCAACGTTGTAAACAGTAATCTCAGTTTTTTGTTCATAAAGTTTTCTCCTTATTATATATTTTTTATTTTATTTTTTTTTAATCAAACCTTTTTTTCGTTTGAAAAATTGATTATAAAGTACGTTTTACACTTATCAATAAGGCATCACGTAAATCGCTTCGCCTTCCGTCTGTTTCATGGTCAGCTTACCCTTTTTCAGTTTGACCTCCGCACGTTCGCCCTTTACGTAGACGGTAGCGTATTTGTATTTGCTGTCAAACGTAAGCGTTACCGTTTGCAAGGGGTCGGCAAAGTTTTTAACAGGGTCAATCAGGTTTTGCACCATATACAAATAGTTGTCCTTTTCCTCATCGTACAGCTCGGTTACAAGCGCTGCGCCTTTGTCAAACTTCACGTCCGTCACCTTTGTGAAATCGGGAGTGGGGTATTGAAGCCTTACGTATTCTAAATCCAAGCCTTCGGTCGGCTTGCTATACAGCTTACTCGACTTATACGCAAAATTAAGCACGATAGGCGCAAGCTTTTGCTCCTCTGCCATAATCTTTTGCATCCAATAATACATTTCCGTCTTTTCACCGTGCCAAGTGATGAAGGACTTGCCGTCCTCAAAATGCTCTGCGTTGTTGTCCGCTTTCGTAAAGTAGGTGAAGTAGGAAATCTGCTTGATACCAAAGCCCACAAGCGCATTGTTCAGCCAACGCATATCCGCCTCGGTAAAGTTACGGTAGGTATATTTGTCGTCTTTTGTTTGCAGCTTATTAAAGGTCTGCGTTACGAAATAGAACTCTGCACCGTATTCCTTTGCAAGCTTCGACACCATTTGCAACGCAAAGAAATACCAGTTGGTGATATATTCCTTACGATACAAGGGGTAATCGTCGTATTGGATATACTTCGCGCCCGTCTTTTCCATAAACAGACGGATATACCCTTCGTATGCCTTTTCGATAATTTGCTCTTCCGTCAGCCCGTCCGTATTCTCCACGGGAGGGCAATGGAAGTGCCGCCAAATCGGATCAAAGGCGATGCCGATAGGATTCAAATTGTACTGGATATATATATCTTTCCCCAATTGTTTAGACACACGCTGAATCGAACGATACATTTGCCCGTAGCTTTCCGCATGGTAGAAACTCGGCTCGTCGCCGAGCATAATCCCATAAAACGCCTCGTGGTCTTTATACAGCGACAGACATTCCTCGACAAACGCGTCTAAGTCCGCTTCCGTTGCAAATTGCTTGCCCTCGCCGATAAGCCCGTACTTTTCGTGCTTATAAATCGAGCCGTCTTTTGCCATTTCAATAATTTCTTCTTTCGTTCCGAAATCTTGCTTGGTGAGGCGTTGAATACGGTTATCGTTAAGAATTACCTTGTCAATGCCTGCCTCCAATGCATAATCAAGCGCGCGCTTTGCTCTGCTGTTTTCCCAGTCTTTCGCTACCTCCGCATTCACTGCCGCCGCAGATTGAGGGAAGTAAATGGTCATTCCTGCGTCCTTGTATTCCTTGATACGCTCTACGGAGAGGTAATCCTCTCCCGAATGATAGTCTACACCGTCAATATTCCAACCGTCAATACAGGCAGAATAGCCGTAGAAATCAAATTGCTTGTTGCTTGCCGAATAATCAGGCGGAACGGGAGCCGTTCTCTTTTTGCAAAAAAACATTTTTCGTTGTTCTCCTTTTGTTTTCCGCGCCGTGAAACGAAACGCTTTGCTATCGTTTCACGGCTTGGATACTCTTTAATAGGGTATTACGTAAGTCGCTTCGCCGGGTTTATGTTTCATGGTCAACGTGCCGTTGTCAAGCGCAACAAGCGTGCGTTCGCCCTTTACATATACAGCAGCATACTTATATTCTTCCGCAAAAGTCGCCGTTATCGTTTGATATGCCTTGCTCCCCTTCTTCATAGGGTCGATAACGTTTTGGAACATATACATATAGTTATCCTTTTCGTCATCGTACAGCTCGGTAACGAGCGCAACCTCTTTGTTGACGTCCACGTTGGTTACCTTTGCAAAAGCAGGGGTATCGAGCTTATACATAACGTGCGCGAAGTTAAACACCGTAGTTGAACTTTTGTAAACCTGACTGGTTACGTAATCGAAGTTCAAAATCGTAGGCGCAAACTTCTGTTCCTCTGCCATGATTTTTTGCATCCAGTAATAGATGTCCGTCTTTTCCCCCTCCCACGTCAAGAAGGATTGACCGTCCTTGAAATGCTCGGTATTGTTGTCCGCTTTCGTGAAGTAGGTGAAATAGGAAACCTGTTTGACGCCAAAGCCAAGCAGCATATTGTTCAACCAATACATATCCGCCTCGCTTAACGTGCGGCGTACCGTACTGCCGTCCGTCATATTGAACGTCTGCGTAACGAAATAGAAGTCCACGTCGTAGTCCTTTGCTACCTTCGCCGCAATCTGCAAGCCGACTAAATATATTTCCATTACTTTTTCCGCGCTATACAAGGGATAGTGGTCGAATTGAAGATATTCCGCGCCCGTTTCATCCATAAAAAGACGAAGGTACGCATCATAAGCTGCAATCATCTTCTCCGTTTCGCTCATCCCTTCGGTGTCTTCCAACGGCGGACAACGCCAAGAACGGGTTTCTTCGCCGTCTGCGATGCCGATGGGGTTCAGGTTGTACTGAATATACACGTCTTTCCCAAGCTTTTCAGATACACGCTTAATCGAACGGAACATTTCCCCATAGCTCTTCGAATGGTAGAAGAAAGGCTCGTCGCCAAGCATGATGCCGTAAAACGCTTCGTGATCGATATACAAGGACAAGCAGTCCTCTACAAACTCGTCTAATGCTTCTTCGGATTCAAACTTCTTGCCCTCGCCGATAAGCCCGTAGTTTTCGTGGTTATAAATCGAGCCGTCTGCAACCATTCCCTTTATCTGCGCTTCCGAACCAAAGTTCGCTTTCGTAAGCGATTGAATACGGTAATCGTTAAGAATTACCTTGTCGATACCCGCCTCTAACGAATAGTCCAGTGCTTTTTTTGCCGCACTGTTTTCAAAATCTTTTGCAACAGATTCACTTACTGCCGCAGCGGACTGCGGGAAGTAAATGGTCATTCCCGCGTCCTTATATTCTTTAATACGCTCTACGGTGAGATAGTCCTCTTTTGGAGTATACTGTACGCCGTCGATATTCCAACCGTCAATCAACGCCGAATAACCATAGAAATCAAATTGCTTCGTCGAAGCCGAATAATCAGGTCCGTCGGGAATCTGAACCTCCGTTGTTGGTTGAGCGCACCCGCCGAAACAAAAGCTAAAAGCGGAAACGATTGCTAAACAAGCTGCTATCACTCTCTTTTTCATATCTTTCCTCCTTTTATGCGTTTCCTAATACTTCGGATACCTTGTCGATTGCATTGATATCGCTTACGTTTTCGTATACTGCGTAAATCTTATCCAAGGTAATCGCCACGTTGTATCTGCCGTACATTACGATACTACCGCTGCCATTCATCGACACGTTAGACGTTATCTCCATCACCTTCGTATTCGTATCAAGGTTGATAAGCAACAACTCGCATTTCTTATCGCTTCTGATACCGATAACGTATCTGTAATGTACGCCGTCTTCCAAGCCCTTGATAGAGAACGGAGAGTCTACCTTGAGTCCGCCTACGCCATAGCCGTATTGAGCACCAAGACGATCCGTCCATATATACCCTGACAGCATTTTGTTAGGGCCGAAGAAGGTAACGCGTCCGCCGTCGCTCTCGTCTAAAACATCACCATTCGGTTTCGTGAAACCCGTAGATACGTAGATACCAGCTTTACCGTCGGTAAGCGACGCACTGACCTCTTCCACCAAGAAGCAGAACTGAGGAATATTTTTACCCGTGAAGTCTACTACCACGTACGAGCCTGCGCCGTAGCTACCGTTGTACGCGATATACGGTACGTCGTCGTTAATCATCGTGTCGGTATCTTTATTAGGGTTACCCTGATAGTAGCCTTTCTCAAGCGATACGCTCATATCCGCGTTAATCGAATCATAGCCGTACGCCGTGATATTGTTCTCCGTCATAAACGTCTGCGCTTCCGTTGCAATCACGCCCTCTTCTTTATCGAGTACGAGCTGTATATTGTCTACGTATACGCAATCCGACTGCGGAGCAAAGTTACCAATGAAGCTCAATGCGATGGAGTACGTTTTAGAACCGTACGTCGCGTAATTCTGCATTATCAAATCGCGAGAGACGGTTAACGTCGTCCACGTTTTTGCAGGAACCGTGCCCGTATAATCCTCTCTAATATATGCCGAATTGCTTGAATCAGTCGTTTCCGGTTTCAGCTTGTAGCTAAGTTGGTTTACCGAATATACGTCAAAGCTGATACCCTGTACGTTTCTGGAAAGGAATACGAAATCGGTAAACTCTTTCGTAAGGTATACGTCGATATTCTCCGAAGCGTTGATGGAATAGAATCTAAAGCTTCGCTCGCCCTCTTTGATATAATCCGCAACCGGATTCGTTACCGCTATCTGCTGACTCGTTAATGCCGCAATCGCGCCGTCTTTTTCAAGCTGATCCGCAGCCATCGGGCTATCGAAATCGTACATTACCTTTACCGTTCTCGAGCTGGGACGAAGCGTAACGTCGCTCGTCTTATACAGCAATCTATACGTACCGCTCTTCGCGTATGTAAAGTTGCCCTCGCTGTCGATTTCTACTTCCATACCATCAGGGTCGGTTACTATAAATTCATAATCCGTAGTAGGGATTACGATATAGTCCGATACGTTCGCCGTATCCCCTTTATCGTAGTACTTTTTAAAGCCGTCTTTGAATTCCGTCGCTTGGTCCAATTCGTAAATGTCGTCAATGTTCGTAATCGGCTCATATACCTTGTCAAGCACCAAATCGAAGCCGTAACGCCCGTACAGAACGATACTGCCCGAATAGTAGCTGTCATCTACGTTCAGAAATTCCGTTCCGCTCGTACCATTCCAGTGCATCATCCTTTGCTTATAATCCAAGACTCTTTCACTCGTCGTCAGATTAATCAAAAGAATACGCGCCGTCATAGAGCCTGCTTCTGCCGTAGAAGTCGGTGCTTCCGTAGTTGCCGGCTGTGGATCCTCAATACCGACGATGTATCTGTACCGACAGTTTTCGTCCAAGCCGTTCCAGCTTGCAGGACAAGGATTGCCTTGCGCGACGTTGCCGACAAGTCTACCCATATTGTCAAAATGTCCGTAGCCTACTTTGTTCGGTCCGTAAATAACCAAACGGTCGGGATGTACGGAATTTGCATATTTACTTTCGCCAAAGCCGTTGTAGAACAGCACACCGTTGCTACCGTCGGTAAGACTGGGCTTTACGTCATCACAGAAGAACGCAACTTGAGGAAGGTTTTTGCCCGTAAAGTCTACCATAACGTAGGTATTCGCACCATAGCCGTTGCTTCCTTCCTCACCGTTGAACGCAAGGTAAGGCATATGGTCTTTTAAGTACGAGCCGTTAACGTAGCCCGCATCCAGCTCTACGTAGCCGTCGGGGGAAACGTAGGTCCAGCCCTCTTCATCCAACGTAATGTTGTTTTCGGATAACCATTCCTCTGCCCCGGGCGCAAGAACCTGTTGCCTACGTACATTCATCTTGTGCTGCGCACTGAGAACCTGACCGTCACGCGTTTTTACGCAGAAGGTGAAATTAAATTCGCCCGCTTCGGGGAAGGTATACGAGGTTTGATCTCTCAAATCATCCACCTTGCCGTTATACTCTACTTCCTTTACGTAAAATTCGTAATCATAGTAAGAGTTTACCGCAACGTTCAATTGACGCTTAAATACGTTTATACTCATCGTGTCACCTGCACGATGGGCAATCGTAGGATTGGAATACGTCCACGTTGCCGTTGCAACGACTACGTCAATCTTTGTGCTAATAGTGCCTTTATACTCACCCGAATTTACGGTATAGGTCAACGTATAAGTACCCGGCTTATCCGTCGTCCATTGTACAAGCTCTTTCAAATTTCGCTCCTCACCCGTTTCGTCGCAGGTCAAGATTGCCGTGTAATCGTCGGTTAAAGAGGGGTCGATATACTCGTCGAGCATAATAGGCTCGCCAAGTGTAATCTCTTCCAAATACCCCTCGTTAAAGGCAAGTTTCACTTCGTCTTTGTTTTCGTTGGAGCAAGACGCACCAAACAACAAACAAACAAAGGATAAGCAAGCCAATAACGTTACCCAAAGTTTTTTCATCTTTGTCCTCCTAATATTTATATATGGAATAATGTGTGGTTTTCAAGTCCTTTTAGCCCTTCAAGCCACCCGTTGTCATATTGTTCAAAATAAGATTTTGCGAACAGGTATATAAGATGATAACGGGCATACAGGAGATAACCGCTGCCGCGAAATAGATAGGCATGGAATCCTTTACAAGGAAGCTACTGTCCTTGAACAAATACATACCGTATGCAAGGTTCGGATAATCACGCATATAAATCATCGGCGTGGAATAATCGTTCCAAACACCCGTTGCTTGCGTAATAGCGATTGCGGCAAGGCAAGGCGTAACCTGGGGTAAAATTACCTTAATGAAAATCGTCCAGTTGTTTGCGCCGTCTATTTTTGCCGATTCGGAATACGACGGGCTAACGCCTTTGAAATACCCATATAATACGATGAAAGCAAAGTCGAAACCGCCTGCCCACATCAGCCAAATGGTCATGGGATTGTTTACCATGCCCAAATTCATTGCCAATCTATACGCCGCAGGACCTGCACCGATAATGGGAATCGTGTTTGCGAAAATTACCATTGCGTATAAAAACTTACTGCCGGGGAAACGGAATCTCGCCAAAGCATAAGCCAGCAACATACTGGACGCAACGTTTACAAATACCTTTACAACCAAAATCCATAAGGAGTTGAAAAGCATATCCATATATCTAAACGGTTCACCGCCGGAAAGAGGTACTGCTTGGAATTCCGTAAATACCTCAAAGTAATGTCTCCACCGCCAAGTGCTCGGCATTGCCAAACTGTCCGTGGCGTATTCCTTCATGCTCTTCAAGGAGTTGATGAACGCCCAAAGCAGCGGATATATATACACAGCGGCAAAAATCAAAAACGCAACGAAAAAGGCTACGTAGATAATTTTGACGGAAATCGGTTGTTTCCTAAATTTCAATGGCGTCATATTATACCTCCACGTTTTCCGATGCTTTTTCCAGTAGATGCTTACCTACCAATACGACAGGCAGCGTCATTACCGTTAAAACTACACCCAACGCCGCAGGATAACCGTACCCTGTCGAGCCTATACCCGTAGACAAACGGTAGGTCAAGTTATACAGCTGGAAGCCTATCGTTGACGTTCCATAGCCACCCGTACCGTCTGTAAACAGCCATACGTTGTAGTCGCACGTGAACACGCTACAAAGCGCGAACGTCAAAAGCGTACAAATCGTCGACCAAATACAGGGAATGGCTATGCCAAACATTTGCGTAAAGAAGCCAGCGCCGTCTAATTCCGCCGACTCAAACAGCTCGTCGGGCACACGCGTATATGCGCCCGTCAATACTGCATTATTACCTACAACGCCCATAACCGAACGCACTAAAATGAGGGTGACAAACGCCGTATCCTCGCTTCGCAAAAGTCCGTTTTTCGTCACCGCCGTAGGCAAATTCACGTTCATGCCTACCAACAGCTTGGTGATGGGCCCGGAATAACCGACCATCTCTTTAATCAGAAGCGTCCAAATAATCGAACCCATCAAGCCGGGTACGTAATAGATAATTCTGAATACGTAATGCCCTGCGATTTTTTTCGTCAGTACGTAGGTCGTTATCAGGGTAATGGGGAACAGGACTCCTTCGCCGATAATCCATAAAAGGAAGGAGCGGCCCAACGAATCCAAAAGGTTTACCCCCAACATGTCCTTATCCGTGAAGCCTTTCCATACCATTTCAAAATTTTTAAAGGTAAGGCCGCCCGTCGCATCCTGGAAAGCAAGACCGATGGACGATATGTTCACGTAGAACCAAAAAATCAAGAACTGAAGGACGGGAAATAATACAATTAAATACGCGAATAAGAAATCACGTCTTTCCAGTCTTGAATAATTTTTCTTAATGTTGTCAAAAAGCTTCATTTATTACTTTGACCTCGTAACACTAAAATAATCAGCCCAGTTCTTTTTTACATTCGCCTTTTCTGCCACCAAGAAATTCTTTGCAGCCGTTTCGTATACAGCAATCGTATTACCGTTTCTCGTGCCTGTTGCCGTATATATCGAAGCCGTGCTCTTGGAAGCAACGTAATCGGGAATATGCGACTCGGTCGTAAAGATATTCGTCAAGGTAGATTTCCCTCTATACCCCTTCAAGCCACCAAACGTGGATACCTGCGAATAGTAACGGTTTGCGGGAATTTTAGAAGCATTTTTTACGAAAGTATACGGAGAGGTCGTATTTTCTACTGCGCAATAGGGGCTGGTACCGTTTGCCGTACGGCTGAACGTTGCACCGTAATCATCACTCGCCATCATACGAAGGAACAAGCTTACGATATCTTTCTTGGAAGTACCCTTGGTAACGTATGCAACGTGTTCGGGACCTCTCGCGTAGGTAACGCCGCGCGATTTTGCAATTGCCATTGCGTCGTCTTCCGTAATTTCTTTACCCATTTCCTCTTCTACTGCCGAAACGATTTCTTCAATGGATTTATTCTCATCTACCAAATCAATAATAAAGGAAAGCAGTTCGTCGCACGTTGCCTCGTCGTATCTGTCGCCGAATACCTTTGTGCCTACTGCGGAAAGAACGGGGAAGTTAACGAAATCAATATCGTCCAAATCCTCTGCGTAGTTTAATTTAACTTCGTTGAGCATCCAGTCGCCGTTGAACATAAATACTGCGTCGTCCGTATCGCCCATGAGCTTTGCCTGCGCTTGGTCTACCGACTGAGATAAGCTACCGGGCGTGGCGATATTGTTATCAAACGCTCTATATGCCACCTTCATCATTTCTTCCAACATCGGGTCGTCATACAATTCCTGACAAGCTGCGTCGGACAAGTTTACCGTTTCACCGTCTTCTGTCGTTTGGAAGGTCCAGAAGGTATTCCAATCATCGACGCTGTACTGCGCCATCATCGCGTACAAGAAGCATACGCCATAGCCGTTACCGCCCGAAATATACGTAATGGGATAGGTACCCGACTCTACGGAGTTGGGAATGCCGTTATAGCCGCAATAGATTTTATCGAAGCAATCGAACATTTCGTTGGTCGTCTTCGGAATATCTAAGCCGTATTTTGCAAGCTTTCTGGTGTTTACAACCAAGCCTGCGGAAGTCTGTGCCCAGTTGTAAGCGTAAATTTTGCCGTTAGCGTCGGTCATATACGACAGCACGTCTTCGCCAAGCTTTTCACGCACGGTTTTCGATTCCTCAGTACCGTTGTAGGAAATCGCCTTCTGGTTGTAAACGCTCTCTTCAATATCCTCAACCAAAACGCCGTAATCGCCCAATTCACCTACCTGGGTAGGCGTCACGCCACTACTGATATACAAATCTACGCCCGTCGTTTCATAGCCGAGTGCAAGCTCTTTAAGCAAAACGTCCGCCTGAATGGAGTTGTCGGGCGTCATAATTTGTACCTTATAGCCCTCATTGGCATATACGGATTCGAACTTACCCTTCAGCTCGGACAGCCAGTCCGTACCGAAGCCCGCACGTCTTACTTTGACAACGATTGTTTTCGGGTCTTTCGTTGCGGCACCGCCGCCACCGCCGCCACCACCGCAAGCGGTCAAACCACCGAACGCAAGCAACGCGCTCATAAGCATCGAAATTGTCTTTGTGCTCTTTTTCATAACAATATCCTCCTTAGATATCAATATTTTTTCATTTATTGTCTCATGTAAAATTATTAAATGCCATTAGCCAAAAGCCTAAACGCTGAACACCCTTAAAAATGGATATTATTGTCGACAATGCTAATGCGCTTTTTTACTTTCATTTTTTCTTTTGCCTGGTAATGATTTTTATTTACTGTACCGCTGTACAGTAAATAGCCCCATGGGGCTGCGCTTTAAATATAATAGCCGCATATCTACGCGCGTGTATGTAGCATAAACCCTATTTTAAATTTTCACATTTTAATTATATCACAGCCCCCTTTATTTGTCTTGCTTTATTTGATGAAAAAAATGTGATTTTTGCTAATATACGCTTGACACTTTTTCCCAATCGTGTTATAATTAGCGCAAAGAATGCGAGGTTTTTTCTATGCCCACAAAGAAAATCGAGACACTTATCGAGCATAAAATATTTAACGTAAATATGCCCTTTCCCCAGCAAGGGGTTAATTTCAACTGGTGTTATCAAAATTATACTTCTTTTCACGAACACGATTATTACGAGTTTGTCATCGTTACCGACGGAAAGGTAAAGCATATGCTCAAAGGGACCACCAGTATTGCCAGTCAAGGCATGCTTTTTTTAATAAAGCCAGGCGAATTTCATCAATTTCTCCCCTATCATAACCACCGCTCAAAACACATCAATTTTTGCATTTCCGCACCGGCTTTGCAAGAGATAACTAAGGTTTTTTGGTTAAAAGATATGGAAGATACGGTGAATAATTGGGTGCTTCCCAACGATTTATTTTTGCCGCAAAAGGATTTTGAATCTATCTTAAACTCCATCAACCGTTTAAGTCAATTCCCCGTACACTCGCAAAACAGCTTTGCCGTTATCAAGAGTATTATTATTGAACTATTGCTCTTTTTGTTTCAAAAATCAAACACACAAAAAGCACTTACCAACAATCGAGTTTATCCCGCTTGGCTAAACATCTTTTTGGATACGCTCAGCGACCCGAAGGTCTTTACTCGGCAGCTGAAAGACATTTATCCGCTTGCCCCCTATTCACGTGCTATGCTAAATACGCATTTCAAAAATTACGTGGGGGTGACGCTGATTTCCTACATCACAAAGCTGAAAATCAATTATGCGTGCACGCTTTTGCAGTACACCGATTCCAGCTTGCTTGAAATAGCCAACCTGCTTGAATACGACAGTTTGAGCCATTTTAGCCGAACCTTCAAGCAAAGCACGGGATTGAGCCCTATTGCTTATAAGAAAAAATTCCTTGGCTACGAGCAAACTGCACAATCTTCTATTTCTGCGGCAAATATGCAATAAAATACAGTTTGCCTTTGCGCCGTTGCATTTTTCTATTGACGAAAAGACAATCCTTTTGGGCGTTTTGCCCCTATAATAAATGCCCTCGCGTTTTTCACGCGAGGGCATTTATTACGCAAGCAATTTATAAGTCCTATATGCTATCCAAGTAAATAGAGAATTACTCTTCTTCGATGATGTAGGTCGCAATCGAATGCGCCTCCGCCTTACAGGAAATAAGCTGCTTTAATCCTCTAAGGGTGAACTCTATATCACCATCCGTTCGATTCAAAACGACGGAAACTATACTGTTATCCGGATTCTTGAAGGAAACCGTTTCCAGCTCAGCTGTAAATTTACTACTACCGATTCTTTTCGCGCCCTTTTTTACGTATTTACTGAAATGACCGATATAATAATAAGAATCGTGAACAACCACTTTGTCCTTATCCGTCTCCGCCATAATGGGCGCGTCGCAATAGTTTTGAACGTGATTGGGCCCACCTTTTTCATCTAAAAGCAAGTTCCAATCAATAAACGCATTACAATAATTGTTAAAATTCCCTATAATATCATGGGCATATCTTTCACCGATTTTTACGGTATCCGACTCACCCAAGCAATATTCATAACAGCCTTCCGTAAAAACAAGCTCTTTTTCAGGGTATGCCTTATGGAACATTTCTAATTCCTCGAAATAATCCCCACTGTACCAATGGAATGCAATACCTGCTATGTATTGTTTTGCTTCTTCGTCCTCCAACATAACCGAAGCGCGGTCCATCACGCGCTCTTTATTGTGGTCCCAAAAAAAGACTTTCACCCCGATATCCTGCATCTTCTTTCCAAGGTACCGTTTCACAAAATCACGCTCTTCTTCTGCGGTATATACGCAGGAATCCCATCTTTGCGTCGCCTTTGGCTCGTTTTGTACGGTAATAGAACGTATAGAAATTCCTTCTTGCTGATACGCTTCTATAAACTTTACGTAATATTGCGCCCAAAGCTCAAAATATTCCGATTTTAATTTTCCGCCGCGGTTCATTGCATTCGTTGTTTTCATATATGCAGGCGGACTCCAAGGCGATGCCATGATTTCAACGTCAGCATATTCCAACGCGCCCTTAATCATGGGCACAATTCCGCCCTTATCGCGCTCAATTTGAAAGCTTTCAAGCGTTTGGTCATTTTCATCAACGCAAGTGTAGTTTCCCAAAGAAAAGTCACAACTATTAATATGCACTCTGCCGAGATTATATCCAATGCCTTCTACGGGGTCAAAATACAATTTAAGTATCTGCGTCTGATTTTCTTTGCTCAACTTCTTTAAGGTCACCGCCGCCGCTTCCGTAAACGCGCCGCCAAAGCCTTTAATCTCTTGATATTCCACGTTTGAGCGTATGTTAATTAAACAGCTTTCTTGGCGGTTATCATCGTCGCAAAGGGTATAATCAAAGCTTTCCTGCATCGGCTGACACCCTTTTATCGTTTTAATCGAAGTCACTTTCATACGATTCCCTCTCCTACGTTTCTATAACGAAAATACCTTTTTCTATCTTAGTTACATTCCGCAACGAGCGGGCCTGCCAATTCCTTCAAGAAGAACAATCTGCCTGCAAGCGAAGGAATATACGAAGACGTAATCCAAGGCGTTTTACCATATCGAAGGGTCATCCAAAGGGACATTCCCTGCCATTGCATACCGCGCCCAAGCGTACCGTCCGCGCCCCCAATTGCATAATCTGCTTGCAGGAACAAGCCAGGGCCGATGGTATTCGCACGGCAAGGCACAAGCGTTGTTCTCGACTTAAAGCTCGTCAATGCGTTTTGTTCCACCGTCAAGGGATGAATTTTTGCCGCGATTCTATACGGTGCCTTCTCCCATTCCTTTGCCGTAGCGTAATCCGCCGCAAACGTGGGCTCCCAAAACGCAATATGACACATTCTGCCGATACCGTACACCAAAACAAGCTTCGCGCCCTCTGCTTTGAGCGCTGCTATTTTTTCGGGATAGGTAGGCAGGTTTTCCTTCGTCGCAAAATTTCTCTGCGCTTTGGGAACGGTCAATTCGCCTAAGGGATTGAACAACGCCTGTTCCATAGCGTACTGGAACGCGCCCGCATTGTCAGGGGCAAGCGTGTTCCCCTCGCTATCTGCCCATTCGTCCATATTGAACGTATATACGTGTTCACAGGAAATCTTCCATTCTTTGAGAAAATATACCACCCATTTATACATGCCCATAGGACCTACGGGAAGAATAAACGCAATCTTTTCCTTGCGGTCTTTTGCAAGCTTGATTTGCATGGCAATTTCATGCCCCATATACGTTTCAAATTCGCCAAGGCTATCGCATTGAACGGGGGTAAAATCCTTATTCCAATGCGCTTGTCTTTCCGTAATTTTTTCAGGCGCGTCGATACACGCGTCAATTTTATCAAAATCCCAGCCTGCGGGATAGAAACCCTCTAATTCACTGCCTTTTACCGTGCTATTAAAATTCATTTTCTTTCTCCTTTATGGTAATAATCTTTTTGTTGTGCCTTTTAAGTAGGCTTGACACTGCCTAAACCCTTCCGCATATTCCGCGCCGCATTGATAGCCTCTGTACCTCGAACACGTTTTCACCATATCGGGAAAATCAATCCCATCATGGTCGCGCATCCAAACCACTTGGCTTTCGTGGCATTCAAGCATCTGCAATTTTAAATCAATTTCCTCGGAAATATCCACGTATTCCGTCGGATTGAAATTCACTCCCGCAAGCGTATCCATGTAGTAGATAGGAACAAGCTTTGCTGGTTCTTTATATTTACTTTCATAATTAGGCAACGTTGCCGTAAAGCTCGCGTCGAACACAAGGCGAGAAACCGCTGTATGGTCAGGCATATAATCGTCGGGGTTGTGCGTAATGATAAAATCGGGATTGGCATACTTGATAAAATCCACGAGTTTATCTCTCGCCTCTTTGTTATTATCATAGATTTCCAAATCATCAAACCCTGCACAGATAACCTCAATTCCTGCCATCGCGCCTGCTTTCTTCGCTTCGTTTGCGCGGATAACACGAAGCTCCTCAGGCGGAATGATAACGTGGCCTAAATTCCCGCTGGAAACGTGGCATACGATAACCGTATCACCGCGTTTAACGCATTTCGCCAAAGTTCCGCTACACGCAATTTCAATATCGTCGGGATGCGCGCCGATTGCTAAAATCCTCATTGAGTTACACTCCTATAAAATTATACTTCATATTATCATTTTAACATACCCCCTTGACAACTTCAATGTATATAAATATCCTAAAATAGTAAAATAATCGCACTTTTATACAAATGCTATTTTTTGTAAATTTTTTCCCCGTTTTTATAAAAAAATAGAAGCAGCTTCTTGATTTTTTTTGGGAATAATGATACAATTTCAGTATGAAAACTTATTTCCATCACAAATTATCCAATTTGATTGGTATCAATAAAATCGTCACTATTCACTATTTTGAATTCGACAAGGACTTTCATAGCATAGGCGAAGCCCACGATTTTTGGGAAATGGTATATGCGGAAAAAGAAAGCTTAACCTGTTCTGCCGACGGAAAACGAATCGCCTTGCAGCAGGGAGAATTGCTCTTTCACAAGCCCAACGAGTTTCATACGCTTGCCGCCAATGGCAAAACCGCGCCAAACGTATTTATTCTTTCTTTTGTTTGCAAGTCGGAATCCATGAAGTTTTTTGAAAATAAGAAAATCCCTTTATCTCCCCACTTGGTCAAATTTATTTACTTGATTTTAGAGGAAGCAAGAAAAACGTTCGACATTCCTTACTCCGACCCAAATTTAAAGAAAATGAACCTCCTTCCGAAACCGACGCTCGGCGGCGAACAGTTGATTAAAAATTACTTAGAAATATTTTTAATTAACCTTTTGCGAGACCAAACCGAAACGGAGCAAGGCAATACAACCTTTTTGCCTTGGAAGGAATTATCCACAAAACCCATCGACGACGTTACCGCCGTTCTTAAAGAAAATATTTATTCGACCTTGACGATTGATGAAATTTGCGCAAAAACAAATTACAGTAAAGCCTATTTATTCCGCGTTTTTAAAGCCAAAACGGGCAAAACGATTATGGCATATTTCACCGAGCTCAAAATAAACCAAGCCAAGCAGTTGCTTCGTGAAAACGAATTATCCGTTAGAGAAATTTCAGAAAAGCTTGCGTTTAATACCCCTGATTATTTTACGAAAACCTTTAAACGCGTAGCGGGAATCGCTCCGCTTGCTTATAAAAAACGCTCCATCGGTTTGTAGAGCATCAATCAGTCTTTGATATGGCGGAAACACATAGCAAAAAAGCACAGGACTAAATCCTGTGCTTTTTTGCTGTAAAGACGTGCATGTAATCTGCGAAACCGTATGAAATCAATTCGGCTTGAATAAAGCGCGGAGAAGTATCCCCTCTCCACGCTTTGGCTCTAAATTTATTTATTTGCGTATATCGCGTCCCAATCGACGTTTCCGCCTGCATTTTTACAATAGTAAATGTACGCATCCGAAATCGAGCCGTCCGTCTCGGAAAGAACAATTACGCTACCACCTACAAGCGGTGTATCCGTACTCTCCTTCGACCATATTGCGCCAGCTTTGATTTCCCCTTCTGCTGTAATTAAGTTATAACGGTCGTACTCGCTAGACTTTTGACCGTATTGAAAACGGATTCCTTCATAAACCACACTCGCACTGTTACAATGCTCGTGTCCGACGAAAACCGAGTCCACACCAAGCTTTTTCATTCCTTCATAAACCGTTTTCGAGCTATCCCAAGACGTTTTCATTTGTCTGCCAAGATACCCGAAATCCCCTTCTTCGCAGTTATCCAAATAATCGATATAATAATTCTGTTCTTTTTGGCTTTGATCAAAACCGTATTTCGCATACGCTTCGCCGAATACAGATTGTTGAATATGATACGCAAAGGAAATTTTCGTTTCGGGCGAAAGTTTTTTCAATTCCGTAATTTGCTCGGTATACCATTTGATTTGGTCCTCGCCAAAACCTACCGATTTTGTCGTATGACCGTTCAACATAGATTCCGCGCTCATATCGCTACAGCCGCCTGTATCCATCATATAGAACACGCGTTTAATTTCGCCGCCTTGCAAAATACCTACGGAATAGTTACCGTTACCCGTTAATTCCTTCTGCTCAAATTTGCAATACTTGGCATTTTCAAGCTGTTCACACTGCCAATCCACGCCCATTTTGCTCTCGTTTTCATGATTACCAAACACGGGTGCCCAAGAAATTTCAAAACTGTCCATAAACTCTACAAACGCTTTAAAAACGCTACCGTTGTCATCGTAACACCCATACACCAAATCCCCCGTAATAATGATGAAATCGGGTTTCGTTTCTGTGATGATTTCCGTCAAATAGTCATAACAATAGCCCTTAATTTTACTCGGCGCATACGTGATTTTATCTCCCTCGGATTTATCGGGACGAGCCTGCGAGCCGTCCATAATCTGCGTATCGGTAAGTTGTAAAATAATCGGATCTCGACCTTCTGGAATTTCCACAATAAAATCGGGGATATTAATAGCCGAATACAAAATAACCTCCTCCATCGGCACTGCTTCTTTTGCGTCCTCAGTCAAGAAATAGCCATTGCAATCTTCGCAATACCAATGCTCTTTTTCACCGTTTTTGTCCCCAAAAACAGGAAAGCCTTCTTGGTGTACTATATTCTTATGCGCAAGGCTTGGAATCGACAAC
>JAFUMY010000120.1 GCA_017482415.1 Clostridia bacterium | reverse complement strand
CGACTGCGCGTGAAATTTGGGCGCAGGCGGACGGGAAAATTGATATTTTTGCAGCTTGCGTAGGCACGGGCGGCACGTTGACGGGGATTGGTCGGTATTTGACGGAACAAAATCCGAATATCCAAATTATAGCGATAGAGCCGTCGGCTTCTCCGCTGTTGTCGGAAGGCAAGGCAGGCGCGCACGGCATTCAAGGTATTGGGGCGAATTTTATCCCCAGCGTGTTGGATTGCAGTGTTTACGATAGGGTGATTACCGTTAGCGACGAAGAGGCGTTTTTCATGGCAAGAACCCTTCAAAAAACGGACGGATTGTTCGTTGGCATTTCTTCGGGCGCGGCGGTTGCGGCGGCAGTTAAGCTTGCAAAGGAGCCCGAAAACAAGGGAAAGCGGATTTGGACGGTTTTGCCCGACGAGGGGGGCAGGTATCTGTCTATTCTATAAAAAGAGCGAAAAAAGAAAAAGGCTTTGGTTTTAACCAAAGCCTTTTTTCATCTAAAAGTTAGCCGCGTTCAATTCGGTCTTAAGTGGTTAACCTAAAATACCGATTGAAAGATAACAGAATAAGATTACCGAAACGGCGTCTACAATCGTGGTGATAAACGGATTCGCAACAACGGCGGGGTCGAGCCTGCAAATTTTTGCAACGATAGGCAGGATTGCGCCGACGAGCTTTGCGACGATTACCGTGCAAAGGAGGGCGAGGGATACGACGAGGGAAACGTCCCACGTGTAGCCGGGGATTCCCAAAAGCATACCGTCTAATAAAATCAATTTTGCAAAGCAAGCGATTGCAAGGGTTAAGCCGAGCAATAGCGAGGTGCGAAGCTCTTTCCAAATGACCTTTCCAACGTCCCGCGTTTCGATTTCGCCGATGGACAGCGAACGAATGACGGTAACGGAGGCTTGAGAGCCGGAATTACCGCCTGTACCCATAATCATGGGTACGCAGGCAACGAGGCAGGTGGAAAGCTGTGCTTCGTAGCTATTGAGAATGAGCCCTGTAAACGTTGAGCCGAGCATGAGAATCAAGAGCCAGAGCACGCGGTTGCGGAATAAGCTAAAAACGTTGGTTTTAAGGTAAGGCTTATCCGTTGGCGCCATAGCCGCCATCTTGGCGATATCCTCGGTGTTTTCTTCTTGGAGGACGGTCATTGCGTCGTCGACGGTTACGATACCGACAAGACGCATTTCTCTATCGACAATGGGGAGGGCTAAAAAACCGTAATCGGAAATCATACGCGCAACCGTTTCTTTATCATCCTCGGTGGAGGCGTAGATGACGTTGTCTTTCATGATTTCTTCAATCGTCGCGTTTTTTTGCGCAAGCATGAGGTCCTTTGCCGTTACAAGCCCCAAAAGCTTGTTCGTGCGATCGATGACGTAACAGGTGTAAATCGTTTCCTTGTCAATTGCCGTTCGGCGAATGCGTTCAAACGCCTCGTCTACCGTCATCGTAGGACGCAGGGAAACGAACTCAATCGTCATGATACTGCCTGCGCTGTCCTTGGGATATTTTAAAATATCGTTGATGTAGGCGCGTGTTTCCGCGTCGCTTTGCGCAAGCACACGCTTGACGACGCTGGCGGGCATTTCTTCGATTAAGTCAACCGTATCGTCGAGGAACAGCTCGTCCATGACCGCTTTTAATTCTCGGTCGTTCAGTTTGTTGATTAAGCGTTCTTTAACGTCACTGTCCATTTCGACGAAGGTCTCTGCCGCAAGGTCCTTGGGGAGAATACGGAAGAGTATCAAAAGATCGACGTCGCTTTGCGTTTCTTCGAATACCTCTGCAAGGTCGATGGCGTTCATCGATGCAAGAAGGGGCTTTAAAACGGCGTAGTTCCGTGCCTCTAACAGGGTGATGATTTCGTCGATTTCAGCGATACGCAAGGCAATCGCCTCGGGCATGTCCTCGATGATTTCCACGGTGTCGTCAACGGACATTTCGTCCATGACCTTTTCCAGCTCGTCATCGTATAAGCCGCCGAGGATTTTTTCCTGAAACGTTTTGTCGAGCAAGACCAGTACTTCTGCGAGCAAATCGCTGTCGAGCGCTCGGCAAAGGGGAAGCAGATGCGTGTCGTCGTCCTGTGTGACGCTTTGTAAAATTTCGGCGATGTCTTCGGCGGTCTGTTTATTCAGTATCGTCGCCGCATCGTCGAAAAGGTGATTTTCCAGCAATTCCTTCAGTTCTTTTTCCATAATACTCTACCTCCGAATTTTTTCTAAAAGAACGTAAAAAATTAGGGTAGCGTATCCTCGAAGTGAGTATTACCGACGCGAAAAACCGCAAGGGGAATTTTCCGCGTTCGCATGCTTACTTAGCGGGTCTACGCTTGGGTGATAATCAGCCATTATGTATAATTCCTCCTTGTGTTTTTTGTTTTTAAAAGTATTTAGTCGTCTTCGTTTTTCTTGTGCTTTAAGAGCAGAAAATCGACAAGAATGCAAATTGCGCCCGAACCGAGTAGGATATAGGCAAGCCGCCAAACGCTGTCGTCGTTGGGGCGGGTTTCGCCGAGGGTCATCGATTGGACCTTCGGGGGTGTACCGTCGAATTTCGCAACGTAATTTTTCGGGATATAGCCCCGCACTTCGCCCGTTGCCGTAGTATATACGATTTCATAATAGGTGTAATTCAAAAGCCCGATTTCACCTACGACGCGTACCGTTTCATCGCGCTTTGCCTGCGCTAAGGTCAAAAGATTGGTCAGGTAAGGATATTTATACACCGCAACGTCGTTGGTGAGATATCCCGTGAACGCTTCCGACGTGTACGTTTTACGGTATTCCGTTTCCGCGATAGCTTCGCAATCGGAAATCCGTCCAAGGTATGCCGCATAGCCGTTTGCTTCGGCGACGATTAACAGATTATACTCGTCTACTGCGCCGATTTTTAGCGCCGTTTTCGCGCCCTCACAGCGCTCGAAAGCGACGTAAGGGAATTCGGTTGCAGTCGGCAATAACGTGACGTCAAATTCAATTAGAATGGAATCGGTACGCACCGTTACTAACTCAAAAGAGGCTGCGTTCCCCCCGAATACCTGTTCGGCAGCGTCGCCGACGGGAATTGGATTGACGGTGGGTAGACGTAATTCGTCCGTTTGTATGAGATAATTGCCTGCGTATAAAAGATAGCTTTCATTCTCCTCAATACCAAACGCAAAGGAGGCAAGGCGGGGGGCAGGGTCCTTTACAAGGTCGTAATGGGGATGCAATACTGCCGTTTCAGTATAGTATCCGTCGTTGCTTGCGCTGAATTTATGTAAGGCGTTGCCCGATAAGGTATAGAGGTTTGTATCGTAGTCCACGGCGATTTTCGTCGAGGTGGGCAAACCCTCTAAAATTTTTGTGCCCGTTGCCGACGAGAGTAGCTCGCTTTCCGTGAAACGGTATACCGTGTCGTTGTCGTACGCCACGTACAGCGCGCCGTAAATATCCGACGTCAGGGCGGTGGGACAGCTGTTGAGGTCTTTCTTGCTTTCCGAATACGTCCATACGCCGTTTTCGTTGCGTAAGGTATAGCAGTGGTTCGAATCGGTAAGCAGATAATAGCGGTTATAAACGCTTGTTGCGCCGATGACGTTGCCTTTGATTTTGGTCGCGTCCAAGGTCAGCTCTTCTTCACCGTATTCTTTTTCGGAAAGGTTGTAAAGGACCGCCGTAGAGGACGCGGAAACGAGCAAGGTATCGCCATACGCCGCAAGATAGGGCGAGGTTACCGTAGAGGGAATCGGGGTTTCAAATTCCGAGGTTGCCGTATCGTATACGGAAATGCGTGCGTTGCCGTCGTCTGCGATAAACAGTCGTTCCCCACTCAAACAAACGTTGGTCGCACCGTTTAAACGGTGGGGGGAAGCGGAAGCGTTACAGATTTCAAAATCGGTAAAAGCCGCTTTCGCAACGGAGAATTGCTTTACGGCGTTTCCGTGGATTGCATAGGCACTGCCACTGATTGCGCAGATTGCGCCGAAATCCTTTTCCGCTGTGAAAACAGGGGCAACGTCATCGAGTAAAGAGCTTGCGTACAGCTCCGTATGGTTATAGGCGAAGAAATCGCCGCTTTTGCTTGTGAGGCAGAAGAGATTGTCGGCAATCGCCATAGACGAAATTCGCTCGGAAACCGTCGTGACGGGCATTACGTTGCCTGTGGCAGGGTCGAGAACGTGGAGCACGGAAAGATTTCTGTCCTCTTCCGATTCCGTGACGTAATACAGCCCGTTTTTGCCGTAGCAAAGAGGGGTATTCATCGTTTGCAGACCTTCTACGAGCGGTGTGGCTGTACCACTTGTCAACGAATACGCCGAAATTTTCGTGCCCTGCACAACGATGGTCGTGTAAAACAAGAAATCCCCTTCGATGAGGAAGGTGCTGCACGTGACGTCCAGCTTTTGCACGTCGGGGGTTCCGCTTTGAAGCGAGGAAAGGGAGAGACGGTAAATCGAGCAGTCGTTGTCTGAGAAATACAAATTTCCCTTTCCGTCAAATTGCAGCTTTGCAATTTTACTCGTATGTCCGTCGTAACAAAGATAGCTTTTCGCTACGTTGTCATAGACGTAAATCAGCGTTCCGTCCGCAATTGCAAAATTTCCCTTGTGCGCGGTGACGTCCGAAGGCGCTTTCAGGGCAAGATATTGCGAATAGTCCGTCGGCGAAATCAAACTCGCCTTAGGCGAGGTAGCCGCTACGCTCGCTTCCGCAAGCGCGGTATAGGCGGGCGTTTTTTGCGCAAAAACAGCCGTCGCTCCCACACCTGTGAAAACGCCGAAAGCCAAAACGGATAAAATTGTCGCCGTAATTTTCCTCATACAAAATCATTATAACATGATTTGTAGACAAAAGTCAATGGATTGACGGATATTTTTATTCGTAAGAGTAGTTTTTTATGCGCGCGCGAGAAATCAACGGAAAAATTGATAAATGCAAAAACGGGCATATGTATGTCAAGTTTAATTTACATTATACCGTTTAAAGCGAACAAATGTTTGTGTTTTCAATCAAAAAAATGGGAGAGGGGGCTTGCAAAAAATGGAAAAGATGACATAATAAGCCCAACCTCCGCGAACGGACGAAAAGTTTTAGGAGGGAATTGTGAACAAAAGGGAGTGAGGTTATTGGAGAATTACATAAAGGCGGTCTTGTACGGATACCCGACGCTGTTGACGGTGAGTGAGGAATACGGAACGCATATACGCAATCGGGCGATTTTATCCTATAAAAGCCGCTTGAACGCAGAGGGGCTTGCGGAATATCTTGCGGAGGAAATTCTCCGAAAAAAGCGGTTGGAGTGGCTGCGGGATAGGATTGAGGCGGTGCTTGAAAAGCTGGATGAGGAGGAGCGTGCGCTTGTTGAGATTCGGTATTTTGGGAGACGAAAAAGGCTTAGCGTATTGCTTCCCAAGAAAGATTCGGCGGAAGTGCGGAGGTATTTTCGTCGGCAGCAGCGGCTTGGGCAAAAGCTTAGCGGAATGTTGCGCGTGGCAGGGGTTACGGAAGAGGTGTTCTTAAAGGAATATGCGCCACTTGAAGAATTTAAAAAGATTTGGAGGTTTGTCTAGGAAGGAAAAGACGCGCGGCTTTTTACAGAGGAAGAACGATGGATTCAGGCTTGACTATTCGTCGTTCGTCATGTCGTAAAAGGGGCGTTTGGGCGGTTTTAAAATGAGTGCGGCAAGGACGGGTACAAGCAAGCAGATAACGACGAGTATAGCGATTTGGATTGGTGAGGAGCTTTTTTCGGGCGTTGTAGAGGAATCGGGAGCGGCGTCGGATGCGGAAAGAGCGGCTTGGGCGGCAAGATAGTCGGCGTATTCTGTGTTGGCGGTATAGGAAAGCGTGAGGGGCTTTGGAACGTAGCCGAAGGTGTCGCCGCGACGGACGTAGCAGTATGCCTCCGAGCCGATGAGGTAATCGCCGTAGTAGATGCAGTCGACGGTGATTTCGGTTAAAAAGGAGGAATCGTTTAGCTCGGAGTCGCCGATACGGTAGCTTACCTCGAAGGAATAATAAAGATAGGGGAGCTTGGGTACGTAATCCACAAAGGTCAGTTCGGTAGTGCGGGCGTAACCAGTCAATTTTTTGTAATTACCCTCGTCGGAGAGGTATTCGATTTTGCAATAATCTGCGCCGTATTCGACTAAGCGCACGTAATAGGTTTTGGGCAGCAAAAAAACGCCTCGTCTACCGTCTGCGGAGGAATAGAAAAAGGTGGAATCAGATAGGATACAGGCATAGGAGCCAGGGGAAGGGAGGGCTGAAGAAACAGCCGAGTCAATGGGAGTCTGCGCGCGAACGGGCAGGCTACGCATGGGGAACGGGAATAGTGCGAAAATGAGGAAATAAATGGGCAGAATTGCCGATAGGATAAATTTTTTCATGGCGCTCTTTCTGGTGGGAGGAATTCCCGAAATCGGATAAAATCGGTTTTATCATTATAAAGGACGGACGGGGAAGGATTTTGGCTGTTTGGCGGTGAATATGAAAGAAATTGTAGAAAAGATACAACGGATTGAAATTGAACAGAAAAAACGAAAGACAACCGACCGTTTGGCGGCGTACAACACGGGCGAAAAGCAGCACTTAAAGCAGCTTGCGTTCCATAAATGTACGAAACGGAATCGTTGGGTGTTTGGGGGGAATCGCTCGGGGAAAACAGAGTGCGGCGCGGTGGAGTGCGTGTATATGGCGAGGGGGATTCACCCCTATCGAGAGAATCGGAAGGACGTTTGTGGCTGGGTGGTTTCGCTGTCGCAGCAGGTGCAGCGCGACGTTGCGCAAAAGAAAATACTGCATTATCTAAGGCGGGACTGGATAGAGGATATCGTGATGTTGAGCGGAAGAAAGGACGCGCCCGAGCACGGAATCATTGATTTTATCCGTGTGAAAAACGTGTTGGGCGGCAGCTCGGTGATTGGGTTTAAAAGCTGTGATCAGGGTAGGGAGAAATTTCAGGGCGTGTCGCTCGACTTCGTTTGGTTTGATGAGGAACCGCCTCAAGACGTTTATGCGGAATGCCGCATGCGCGTCTTTGACCGAAAGGGGGACGTCTTTGGAACGATGACGCCGTTAAAGGGCTTGACGTTCGTCTACAACGAGATATTTCTCAATCGGCGCGGAGATCCCGAGGTGTGGTATGAGTTCATGGAATGGAGCGACAATCCCTACCTTGACGAGGGGGAAATTCTTGCACTCGAGGGGAGCATGGATGAGAATACCCTGCAATCAAGACGGTACGGACGGTTCGCGACGGCGGCGGCAGGGCTTGTGTATCCTGAGTTTGACGAGCAGGTGCACGTCATTGACCCGTTCCCGATTCCCAAGGAATGGCAGGATATGATTTCGATTGACCCCGGGCTGAACAATCCGCTGTCTGCACATTGGTATGCCGTCGATTACGATGACAACGTCTACGTGACGTACGAGCATTACGAGGCGGGTAGGGATATTGACTACCATGCGGAAGCCATCAAGACGATTTGTAAAAAACTCGGTTGGCATACCGATTCCAAGGGGAGGATTTGCGCGCTCATTGACAGCGCGGCGAAGCAACGGACGCTCGGCTCGGTGAAAAGCGTGGTGGAATTGTTTTACGAAAGGGGGATTTTGGTCAATCCCGACGTTGAGAAGGATTTGTTTTCAGGGATTGCGAGGGTGAAAAGCTACCTCAATCAAAAGAACGGCTTGCCGAATTTATATATCTTTAAAAACTGCGTGAACCTGATTGGAGAGTTGAAGGGCTACTATTGGGGAAACGGTGATACGCCGAGGAAGGCAGACGATCATAGTCTGGATGAAATGCGCTATTACTTGATGTCAAGGCCGAAAAAGACGCCGCCGATTTTAGAAAAATCGGTGATTGAAAAGGATAAGGAAAAAAGATTAAGGAAAATTAGAAGAAACGGCGTTTCATTGTAAAACGATAGGGGCAGGTATGAGATGAAAGGAGTTTAAAAAGCGATGGGTGAAAAGAAAGAAAAGGAAGAAAAGATTGGCGAAGCATTGCTCAAGGTTGCGCTTGGATACCAGGTCGCGGAGGTCACGGAGGAATACGTCGAGGTGGATGGAGAAATGAAGCTCACCAAACGGAAAAGGACGAAAAAGGACGTTCCGCCTGATTTGAAAGCAGTACAGCTTTTGCTGGCAAGCGAGGGGGTGGACGGGTACGCGCAATGGACGGATGAGGAGCTTGAAACCGAGCGGCAAAGGCTTATTGGGGAATTGAAAAAGGAAACGGAAAAAGAGAAAGAGAAAGAAAAGAAAAAGGGAAGCGAGGCGGTTAAGAAAAAGTCCGCTTTGAAAAATGGAAAGAAAAAAACGGGAGGAGCAAAATGATTTTTGACGAAAATTACCTTAGCGAAGAAGAGAAAGCAAGGGAGAGGGAGCGCATGGAGGCAAAGCTTGCGGAGGAGATCACGCAGGAGTATTTGCGTAGAAGAGAGGAACGCCGCTCGATTGAGAGCGGTTGGCTGTTGAATTTGAATTTCTTTAGCGGAAACCAGTACTGCGACGTATCGCCTTTCGGCGGTATCGTGGAAGAGGACCCGATGTTTTACTGGCAGGCCCGTAGGGTGTTCAACCACATTGCGCCGACGGTCGATTCGCGTATCGCGAAGCTGGAGAAGATGAAGCCCGAACTGACGGTGCGTGCGTTCTCGGACGAAGACGGGGATATCAAAGCGGCAAAGCTTGCAACGGGAATTTTGAAATACGTACAGGAGCGTATTGGTTTAAACGATATTGCTTCCAAGGCATTGATGTGGTCGGAAACCTGCGGCAGCGTGTTTTATAAAATCACGTGGAATGAGAAAGGTGGCAGGCAGGTAGCCGTTGACGGGGAAAATCAGCCTGTTTACGAGGGGGAAGTGCAGGTTAGCGTTGTGCCTCCGTTCGAGATATTTCCCGATCGCTTGGATGCGGAGGATTTCGACGGTTTGCAGAGTGTGATTCATGCAAAAGCGGTTTCCGCGCAGTACATTGAAGAGAAATTCGGGGTTACCGTAGAGGGTAGAGACGTGTCGGGGATTTTGTCGTATAGCGAACCCTCCGCAGGGAAATTGCCGACGGAAAAATTCGGTATGAACAGCACGGACTTAAAGGACGGGGAAATTTTAATCGAGCGTTACACCAAGCCAAGCGCAGAATTTCCAGAAGGGAAGCTGGAGATTGTAGCAGGGAAAAAGCTCTTATATTCTGGAGGCTTGCCCTTTGTAAACGGTGAGCGCAACGAGCGGGGTTTTCCGTTTGTTAAGCAGGACTGTCTTCGTTTACCCGGTGCTTTTTTTGCGAGTAGTGTAATCGACCGTTTGATTCCCGTGCAAAGGGCGTATAATGCGGTCAGAAACCGTAAGCATGAGTTTTTAAACAGACTTTCGATGGGGGTTATGGTAGTCGAGGACGGCGCAGTGGACACGGACGAATTGTCGGAAGAGGGCTTGTTGCCGGGAAAGGTGCTTGTGTACCGTCAGGGCGGAAAGGCACCGGAGATGCTCGATTGCGGAAGTATTCCTTCGGAATTTAAGGACGAAGAGGAATGGCTGGAAAAGGAGTTTGCGCTGATTAGCGGCGTGAGCGAATTGTCGCAAAATTCCACTCCTGTTCGAGTTACGAGTGGGGTAGGGCTGCAATTATTGCTTTCGCAGGATGATTCGAGATTGTCTGCAACGGTAGCGTGTATCGAGCGTGCGATTAAAGAAGTTGGTAGACAGATTTTGCGATTATATCGACAGTTCGCTGGAACGGCGCGGCTCATGACGCTGACGGGCGAGAATCAGAAAACGCAGATTTATTATTTCAATGCGTCGGGATTAGACGTTAACGATTTGCAATTTGAATCGAAGGAAACGCTTTCGCCCGAACAGAAGAAAGAGACCTTGCTGAAACTTTACGAGGCAGGGCTGTTGACCGACGAGGAAGGAAAGCTGACTACGGAGAATAAGCAGAGAATTTTGGAGGCGTTCGGGTTTGGGAGTTATGAAAACGCGAGGGATATTTCCGCGTTGCATATCGCTAAGGCGAGTGAGGAAAACTTGGAGCTTAAGCATGCTGAAATTCAACCCGATGAATACGACGAGCATGCATTGCACGTTACCGAGCATACGAGATTTTTACTGTCGGCTGAATTTAAGCGCGCAAAGAATCGAGAGGAACTCAAAAAGAGATATATGGCGCACATTCAAGAACATAAGAAAATGCAGGCCGCAGGTCTGTGAAAATAAAAGGAGGAGAGAGAATGTTAAAAGAGGAGAACGTTTACGAAGGAATACCCCAAACGGAGCATGGCGTAGATGCGGTAGTGGGCGCGGCGCAATCGGAGGCGACCGGCGCGAAAGAGGACTCGACGGTGTTGGGGAAATTCAAGGACGTAGACGCCCTTGTTAGGGCGTACAGCTCGTTGCAAGCCGAATTCACGAGAAGAAGTCAAAGGCTGAAGGAGCTGGAAAAGGCGTTGGAGAATTTTGAGGGGAAGAGCGCGGATTCGGGGGCGGAAAAGCTTCGTAAGAATGCCGCAATAAGACGGGACCAGGCAAAGGAATTTGATGCGTTTGTGGCGGAGGTGCGCAAGGGGGGAGAAGAGCTTGCGCGGGAGGAGAACTCGGCAAATGACGCGAAAGATTCTAACATGGACGCGGACATGGTGCCTACATCTACTTCAAAACCCAACGATATGGACACGCCGAATGAAGAACAAATCGAGGCGGAACCCGAAGTGAATAACGGGACGGAGGAAAGGACGAAACCGATGGAGGCTGACGGTGTGCGCGGTGAAAGAAACGCCGTGGCAAGCAGCCTTGACGACGCGTCCAAGGAGAGGCTTCCGTCCGTCGCAGGAAACGCAGAGAATCCCTCTGAAGCGTTATACGCTCGGGCGAGCCGAGATGAAGAGGTTCGACTTCGAATTATCGGGGAATATTTATCCTCACTCGGGAGGACGACGGCTCCCGTAATGACGGGCGGCGCAGGCGCGTTTGCGACCCCGCCGTTGAAAGCGAAAACAATCAATGATGCAGGGGATATGGCCCTCCGCTATTTTAAAAAGACGTCGGTTTAATAAAGAAAAAAGGAGAAAAATATGGTTACACTTCAAACGGCAGATAATGCATTAAAATCTTTTTACTTGGACGCGGTTACGGACGCATTGGATATGAAAACGAATCCGTTTCTTGCGCAAATTCAGCGCACGAGCGCAGACGTCGTCGGTAAGGACGTTAAAAAGCTTGTCCGCATCGGCGTAAACGGCGGTATTGGTGCTGGCAGTGAAACGGGGGATCTTCCCACTGCTTCGCCTAACGATTACACGCAGTTTGTGTCCGTCCTTAAAAACCTTTACGGCAAGATTGAGATTTCTGATAAGGCAATCCGCGCTTCTGCAAACAACGAGGGCGCTTTCGTGAATCTTTTGAACGACGAAATGCAGTCTTTGGTAAAGAGCGCGTCTTTCAACTTCGGTAGAATGCTCTTTGGCGATGGCACGGGCAGGATTGCACGCGTAGCTTCGATTGGCACGGAAAACAACTTCACGTTGGACAACGTGAACGGGATTGTGGAAGGTATGATTGTCGATTTCTATACTTCTGCCGGCACGGCAATTGCTGCGGCGAAAGGCAGAAAGGTCTTGGGGGTAGATAGAGAGGCGAAAATCGTTACGGTCGACGGTAGCACGTTGAACGCGACTCTGGTACCCGCAAGCTCGGGCGTATACGTGCAGTCGTCTAAGGACTATGAAATCACGGGCCTTGGCGCGTTGTTCTCGGATAAAGCCATTTACGGCGTGGAAAGAACGGCATCTGTTATGAAACCTTACATCGCTACGAGTGTGGGGGAAATCACCGAAAGCAAGATTCAAAAGGCGATTGATAGCATCGAGGAAAATTCGGGTAGCAAGGTCAACTTTATCGTATGCTCTTGGGGGGTAAGACGTGCGCTTGCGGAGCATTTCAAGGAATACAAGGTAATGCTTCCCACCACCCAGCTCAACGGTGGCTTTACGGCAATCTCGTTCAATGGTATTCCCGTAATTGCGGATAGATTCTGCCCTGCTGGTACGATGTATCTTTTGAATACCAACGATTTCAAATTGCATCAGCTTTGCGATTGGCAGTGGCTTGAGGGTGAGGACGGCAAAATCTTGAAACAGATGCCCGGTAAGCCCGTTTATACGGCTACGCTTGTGAAATATGCCGAGCTGATGTGCGAACGCCCCAGCGGTCAAGGCATGCTCAGCGGCATCACCGAGGCGTAAATATCGCAAAGGTTCAATGCGCATATAGCGGTTGAACTGTAAAATGGGGCACCCATGTATGCGTTGAATGCTATTCAGCGCGAGGGTGCCCTTTGTTTTAAAGGAGGAGAGAATGAAGGTAAAGGATATTATATTGACTGCCGCAAACGAGCTGGGGATAGGTACGGAAATGGCGGCGTATTATAGCGGTTCGGCAACGGCAGGGGAGGAAGATGCGCACTTGCTTTTGCACTGCTTTAATCTTGTGGAGAACGAATTGGCGCTGGATTATTTACCACTGTATGCGGAGGATACGCTCGAAACGACGTCGGGTCAGCTTTATTATTCCTTGTTAAAAAATACGCCCGTGCGGATTTTGAGCGTTGAAAATGAGCAAGGTAAATCGATTCGTTTCGATTTATATACGGAGCATTTAAAAACAGAGCCCGGTACGGTAAAGGTTCGTTATACCTACACGCCGAAAAAGAAAATGATAAGCGATTCCAGCGATTTTACGCTGCTCGCGTCGGAACGCTTGATTGCATACGGGATTGCGGCGGAGTATACGTTGGCGATGGGGCGGTTTGAAGAGTCCGCGATATGGGATAAAAAATACAAGGAAGCAATCAACGCTGCCTATGCGTTGAGGCCGACGAAGAAAATGCGTTCGAGAAGGTGGTGCTAATGATTGGGATAAAAAAAGAGGGCGTAAAGCCGAAGGAACGTCGGTATACGAAAACGTTTGGTTTCGCGCTTGGTAAAGGAGATACGGAGAAAATGCTCGTTGCAAAAAACTCTCGGCACTGCGACTGCCGAGACGGTAAATTGCAATCGGGAATAGGCTTTTCGCCCTATCTTCGGAACAATGCTGCCGTAACGTATAGAGCTAAGACGGCGCGTGAGATTTATCCGATTAAGGTTTTGTCGACAGACGGACTATCGTATACGGACTCGTTTATCGTTTCCGATGAAAATGGTTTTTTGTATTACCACGATACGTCGAGTTCGTCGTTTAAAATGAAAACAACGTGTGGGGATAATTCACATATTAGTGCTGCGATTGGTGCGGATAAGAAAATGACGGTGGCGATTGCGGCTTGGGGAAAGCTGGATTTAATGAATCAAGCATTGGCAATCACCTCTACGGGTTTAAAGACAACGGGGGCTGTATGCTTTTTTAAACATCGACTCTTTTGCGGTGTTCGACCGAACGTTTTGTACTATTCCGCGCCGAACGATTGGGCGAACTTTACGGAATCAATCGATGACGGCGGTTGGGTGAATTTCGGGGGCGATTACGGCGAGATGGTGTCGCTTTGTGAGTTTAAGGATACGTTATACGTGTTCTTTGAATATGCGATTTTCCGTATGCGCGCGGCAGGCTCGGCTAGGGATTTTTCGCCCGAACGCTTGCGTTATGGCGGAGACAAAATTTTTGGCCGCACGGTAGGGGTTTGCGGTAACGTAATCTTCTTTTTAGCAAAGGACGGCGTGTACCGTTTCAACGGAAACGTGGCGGAGCGCGTAGAAACGGGAATCACCGTTAGTGAGACGTATGCGAAGCGGAAATTCAGTTGCGCGGCATGCGGCGGAAAAATGGCGATTCGTTATTACGACAAAGACGACGTTGGGCAGACGATTATTATCTATGAAGACGGGAAAAGCTGGTATTTTGTGGACGAGATTGTAGGGCTTAGTCCGTGCGATGGGCGCGCAATGGGCTTGAATAATATGATGATTGCCTATCTTGATGAAAAGGGGACGTTGCCAATCGACAAAACTTTCTATTTTAACGACTGTGAAACGGATTTTGGTTTTAGCGGCATGAAAACGATGTCTAAGCTCCGTTTCAAGGGTAAAGGAACGTTTTCCTTGACGCTTCGGAACGGCTTAAAAGAAACGGAAAAAATGATTACGTTCAAGGACGGAATCGCGGAGCTTGCGCTCAAGGAACGAGGCGACGTATTCGGGGTAGATATTCGGCTCTATGCAGGCACAAAAATCGATAATGTGACCGCGGAATATCAAGTCTTGAAATAGTTTCAACGCGTACCTGTATGCCTCAAAAATAGGAAAGGAGTAAAAAATGACGATAGATATTATTACGTATACCGATACGCAGTTTGCGGAGCTGTCGGAGGAACAGCTTTTAGAGGTGCGGTCGGCGCAGTTAAAGAAAAATAAGCTGACGGAGAACTTGGCGAAGAACTTGCAAACGGAAAAGGAACGCTTGGTAAAGAACGGGATATTTACCTCGAACATTTGGAGTTTGCTTCAAGAAAAGCTGACGGTGGAATGCGAAGCGGAGATTACGACCTTGCGCGAAGCATTGCTATTCTACTTGCGCTTCTCGTCGCATGCAACGACGGAGGAGGAGAAAAACTCGCCTTACGTCGTGGACTATTCGCTGGCGTATGAGGATAGACTTGACATTGTCAAAAACTACTACGAAGCCACGTATTCCGACCCGATTGTACGCTATGACGAGTTCCTTGCCGATCCCGTAGTAAAACAGTATCTTGGCGAATTATACGCGCCGCTACACGACGTGTTTTACGCTGCGGCGCACAGCTAAAAAGGAAGGCAGGGCAACCTGCCTTTTTTCGTTGCGATAGTTGGAACGTTGGGAAATCTCTTGACAAAGGCGTGGTAAAGTGGTAAAATAGCTATATAGTTTACAAAATTTATTTTGTAATTCCACTTTTGGAGGCAGTTATGAAAAAAATTAGGAACCTTTTACTCGCGCTTTTATCCGTGGCATGTGTTTCCGCTTTTGCAGGGTGTCAATTTGGGGTACCCACTCAAAATGGCGGTAGCAGCTCGTCTACGAGTGAAAAAGTAAGCAGCTCGTCTGTGAAAGAAAATTCTTCAAGCGAAGAAGAAGCTTCAAGCAGCAAGGGCTCTTCATCCTCGGGGAAAGAAAGTTCTTTAGGTGTGGGCGGTAGCTCGTCCAGTGAAGATAGCTCTTCGAGCGTAGAGGAAAGCTCGTCCAGTGAAGATAGTTCTTCGAACGTAGGCGGTAGCTCGTCCAGTGAAGATAGTTCTTCAAGTGTAGGCGGCAACCCTCCTATTACTGGGGCAGGCTGCACGGAAGAAGAATGGAACGCTACGATGGAGGCTCTTGCCGACGTAGATAACGTTACCATGACGGGTGGCTCAATTAGCATAGACCACAACGGCGAGGAAGGTGCAACGAAGCAGGTTTCGACGGTGTTAAAGCTTACGGAAAAAGGAACCTATATTTATGGCGTACATATGGACGGCTCGTCTGCGGGCTATGTATACGAGGAATATTATATTAAGGAAGGTTCTTCGTATACGGAATATTTCCGTAGCCATCATGCGAACGAGGAATGGTCGGAATGGCGTTGTTATCCCGACCAAGCAATGGGCTTTTCAATGGCGGATTTGACGACCATTATTCCAGATGATTACAGCTTGTATGAATATGACGCTGAAAGTGGCTATATGATTGCAACCGACGTACAGCATTACAGTGCTGCGTTGGATTCCACGTTGCAATTTAAAACGGTGGCAATTCAAATTGTTGACGGACAGCTTACGTCCGTTGCGGCAGAGTTTGCCGAGACGGTGGATTTGGGCTTCGATATTTGCTTCTTAGCTTTTTCGTATACCGATTACGGCGATACAACGTTTGAACTTCCGTTTTACGGCGATAGCGAGGGCTTGGAATTTACTTTAAACGTGGACGAGCAGTCTTATACGGTAACGGACGTTGGGACGTGCGAAACCGACTATTTGATGATTCCTGCAACGTATGAAGACCTGCCTGTCACGGCGATTGGCAATTCTGCGTTCTATAATTGCTATAATTTGACGAGTATAGAAATTCCCGACAGCGTGACCACGATTGGCGCTGGGGCGTTCTATAATTGCAGTAGCTTGACGAGTATAGAAATTCCTGACAGCGTCACCACGATTGGCGATGAGGCGTTCCATAGTTGCATAAACTTGACGAGTGTAGAAATTCCCGACAGCGTAACCTCGATAGGTCCTTCTACCTTCCGTGCGTGCGCTATCTTGACGAGTGTGATAATTGGAGACAGTGTAACTACGATTGGCGATGATGCGTTCTATCATTGCGATAGCCTGACGAGTATAGTAATTCCCGACAGTGTGACTACGATTGGCAATGATGCGTTCGAGGTTTGCCGTAGCTTGAATAGTATAGAAATTCCCGACAGCGTCACTACGATTGGCTATGAGGCGTTCGAGGATACAGGATGTTATAACGAAGAAAGCAATTGGGAAAACGGCGTATTATATATAGGAAAACATTTGATTGAAGCAAAAACTTCAATCAGTGGAGTGTATACAATAAAAGAAGGTACGCTTTGCATTGCGGGTGAGGGGTTCGAGTATTGCAGTAGCTTGACGAGTATAGAAATCCCCGATAGCGTGACCACGATTGGCTCTGAGGCGTTCGAGAATTGCAGTAGCTTGACAAGCGTGGAAATTCCCGACAGTGTAACCACGATTGGATATTCTGCGTTCAATAGTTGCGAAAGCTTGACGAGTATTACATTTGAGGGGACGGTTGAGGAGTGGAATGCGATTAGTAAGGGTAGTTCTTGGAACTATAACGTGCCTGCGACGGAAGTGGTGTGCAAGGACGGAAACGTAGCGCTGTAAGCGTGGCGCTTACTGCGCGTGAATTGGCAACGTTCCGTTGCATCATGTCTTTCTATCTATCCCTTTCGCTCTTTAGAGAGTTGGATAGGATAAGTGCATAAAACAAAAAGCCGAGGATTTTTCCTCGGCTCTTTTCACGCGTTGCGTGAGGAACGCCTCTGGCGTTAAAGCGCAAGCAACGCGGGATGCATCCAAGTCTTTCTATCTTTCCTTTTCGCTTTTTAGTTTCCTACTGTCAACAACCGTAACCAACAAATAGCATTATGCTTGCTTTACTTGGGGCTAAGCCGCCTTTCGGTGGATAAAACGCCTGACGGCGTTACTAGCGCAACCTATGGTTGCTTTTAGAACGGCTGCCTATTTATGGGCTGCCGCCCATACCTGCGTAAGGGTTTTACCCTTACAACCCACGAGAAACTGAGTTTCTCGACTTCCTGTTGGGTCTTTTTTGCGTATTCCGCGCATACGATAGTATATATGTTGGAAACGGTGAAAGGGGATTTATATAAAGTCAAGGACGGGCAAACGCTTAAAGAGATTGCGGAGTATTTTTCCGTTTCGTTGTTCTTGCTCGCAAAAATCAATGGGCTCACAGCCGAGCCGAAAAAGGGGCAGGTGCTAAGGATTCCTAAGGAACACGGCAACGCCTATACCGTTCGGGAGGGGGATACCAAAGCCCTGCTTTGTGGGAGTGAGGAAAATTACCGTAAAAGGAACGGTACGGACGTCTTTTATATCGGTATGCGCGTGATCTTGTAGCACAGTTTTTTATTCTATCGCATACGATATAATAAGTAACGAAACGCGAAAGAACCGAACGTGCGATGAAAGCCGCGCGGCGGCCGTCGTCGAGGGGAGAAAAGTGCGGGCTCGGTTTCTCCCACCGACTGCGGTTTTGGCAATATCCGTGCTTTTCCGCGGTTTCGGAGTATTCGTAACGGAGGTAAATTATGTCCTTTTTTTCCAATTTCCATTCGGATAAGTGTCCGGGCGCGTTGACGGGCAGTCCCTTGAACGGACTGACCGAAAAGGTGTGCATTCAGGCGGAAAAGATTTTCGACGCGGGCATTAAACAAAACCAAATCGAAAACTATGCCCTCACGCTCACCGACCTCACGCCTGCGACGGTTACATATCCCTTGACCTTTGTCAGCGCAAGATCCCTCGCCGCTGAAGCGACGGTGACGAACCTCAATATCGAACGGCAAACCGATCGTTCCTGCGCGCGTGTGCAAGCGACGGTGTCGGTGCCTGTCGAGGTGCTTTTCACCGACGCGAACGGCGTGGACGGTAGCGCAACGGCAACGGTTACCTTGACCCAAGACGTGCTTCTTTACGTACCTGCCCCCTCCATTATGCCTTATACGGTGCGTGCCGTGGTCAGCGTGGTGGCGGCGGAGGGCGTCTATAATGCCGAAACGCAGGGCTTTACCGTAACCCTCTGCGCGACCGTCATTTTGAAAATCTCCATGCCCGTCGAAATCCTCGTGCCGTCCTACGGCTATTGTGCGATTCCGCCCATGCAGGAGTATTCCCAAGAGGTCTGCGCGGGATTTTTTGAGCTTCCGCTCTACCCTAAGGGCAACGGAACGCCTTGCGGTGAAAAACGCTGTCACTAATAATCCAAAAAGCGGTGGGGAAAACCACCGCTTTTTGCTTGGAAAACATTGACAAAACGGCTTTTTACTGCTATAATAATGCCATGAATATTTACGCAATCAGCGATCTGCACCTTTCTTTGACCTCGAATAAGCCCATGGACGTGTTCGGTGG
>JAFUMY010000119.1 GCA_017482415.1 Clostridia bacterium | reverse complement strand
CTGGATATCCGTTCTGTTGATACCACGAAGAAGCGCACCAACGTTGTCACCAGCCTGAGCTTCGTCAAGAAGCTTGTGGAACATTTCAAGACCGGTAATGGTCGTCGTCATGGGCTTGTCGATAAGACCAACGATTTCTGCGGGTTCACCAACGTGAGCAACACCACGTTCGATACGACCAGTAGCAACGGTACCACGACCGGAGATCGTGAATACGTCTTCTACAGGAAGAAGGAAGGGCTTGGAATCTTCACGAACGGGGGTAGGAATATAGGAATCTACAGCGTCCATAAGTTCAAGGATGGGAGCAACTGCGGGATCAGCCATAATTGCATCCGCGGACTTGTCGGAGCTTGCAACTTCCAATGCCTTCAAAGCGGAACCACGGATAACGGGGATATCATCGCCAGGGAAGTCGTAGGAAGAAAGAAGGTCTCTTACGTCCATTTCAACGAGGTCGAGAAGTTCTGCGTCATCAACAAGGTCGGTCTTGTTCATAAATACAACGATATAAGGAACGCCTACCTGACGAGCGAGCAGGATGTGCTCACGGGTCTGGAGCATGGGACCATCGGTCGCTGCGCAAACAAGGATAGCACCGTCCATCTGAGCGGCACCGGTAATCATGTTTTTAACATAGTCAGCGTGGCCCGGGCAGTCAACGTGTGCATAGTGACGAGCATCCGTCTGATATTCAACGTGAGCGGTATTAATTGTAATACCACGTGCTCTTTCTTCGGGTGCTTTATCGATTTCATCATATCTCATCTTTTGTGCACCACCGCGAGCAGCCATAACCATCGTGATAGCTGCGGTCAAAGTCGTTTTACCGTGGTCAACGTGGCCAATCGTACCAATGTTAACGTGGGGTTTGCTTCTGTCAAATTTAGCTTTAGCCATTTTAAAATCCTCCGATTTTTCTATAAATTTTTTTTATTTTAAAAATGATAACCTATCCGTTGACTCGGACGCAGCTACCTATCATTTTTGCAAATGATCTAACGATATAACCGTCAATCCAGCATTGGACAAATCTATTATATCGTAAATTCTTTAAATTATCAAACGTTTGAAAGCTGTTTTTTAAACTTTTTTGATAATTTTATCTGTTTCCCGCCTTTTTAGGCGGGATTTACAGTTAATTAGTCCTTTTTACCGCGCTTTTCAACAATTTCCTTAGAAATGCTGGAAGGTACTTCGCTGTAATGGTCGAACTGCATCGTGAATTGACCACGACCCTGCGTTCTCGAACGAAGTTCCGTTGCATAACCGAACATTTCGGAAAGAGGAATTTCAGCATCGATAATCTTTGCACCGTTACGATCATCCGTTCCGAGAATCGTACCGCGACGACCAGATACGTTACCCATAAGGTCACCGAAGTAATCTTCAGGCGTAATAATCTGCACTTTCATGATGGGTTCCAAAAGCACGGGATTTGCTTTTTCTACACCATTCTTGAAGCCCATCGAACCTGCGATTTTGAACGCCATTTCGGACGAGTCGACTTCGTGATACGAACCGTCGTATACGACTACCTTGAAGTCTACGATTTCATAGCCTGCAAGGAAACCGTTCTTCGCTGCTTCCTGGATACCCTTGTCAATTGCAGGGATATATTCCTTGGGAATCGAGCCGCCGACCGTTTCGTCCTCAAACGCATAACCCTGACCGGGTTCCTGAGGAATAAGACGAAGCTTACAGTGACCGTACTGACCTTTACCACCGGACTGACGCTTGTACATACCTTCACATTCCACTGCTTTGCGGAAGGTTTCTCTGTATGCAACCTGAGGTGCGCCGACGTTTGCTTCTACTTTGAATTCACGGAGCAAACGGTCTACGATGATGTCAAGGTGCAACTCACCCATACCTGCGATAATCGTCTGACCCGTTTCCTGATCGGTATACGTCTTGAACGTAGGGTCTTCTTCTGCAAGCTTGATAAGTGCCATGGTCATCTTTTCCTGACCTGCCTTCGTCTTGGGTTCAAGGGAAAGCTGAATAACGGGTTCAGGGAATACCATCTTCTCAAGAATGATGGGATGTTTTTCATCGCAAAGCGTGTCGCCCGTCGTGGTGTACTTCAAACCAACAATCGCACAGATGTCGCCCGAACAGATTTCAGGGATATCCTTTCTTTCGTTAGCGTGCATCTGCACCAAACGGCCTACACGTTCTTTCTTTTCTTTCGTGGAGTTGTAAACGTACGAACCTGCGGAAAGAACGCCCGAGTAAGCACGGAAGTATGCAAGCGAACCAACGAACGGGTCGGTTGCGATTTTGAATGCAAGACCTGCAAAAGGCTCGTCATCAGACGTCTTTCTAACTTCTTCTGCATCCGTATCGGGATTTACACCCTTAACGTGGTCAACGTCAAGAGGGCTGGGAAGGAAGTTGATAACCGCGTCGAGCAAGAACTGAACGCCCTTGTTCTTATACGAAGAGCCGCAAAGCATAGGAATAGCTTCCATGCTCAAGCAGCGTGCGCGAAGACCTGCGATAATTTCTTCTTCGGAAAGATCCCCTTCTTCGAAGAATTTTTCCATAAGCTCATCGCTTGCGGAAGCAGCTTCTTCAACGAGCTTCGCTCTGTATTCGTTTGCAAGATCCAACATATCTTCGGGAATAGGTTCTTTGCGGAAATCTTTCCCGAGGTCGTCATAATAAACCTCTGCTTCCATGCGGATCAAGTCAACGATACCGCGGAAGGTTTCTTCCTTACCGATAGGAAGTTCGATAAGAACGGGGTTTGCGCCAAGTCTTTCACGGATCATTCTTTCAACACGGAAATAGTCCGCGCCGTTGATATCCATTTTATTAACGTATGCGATACGGGGAACTTTATAGTTATCCGCCTGTCTCCATACGGTTTCAGACTGAGGCTCTACACCGCCTTTTGCACAGAAGGTAGCAACCGCACCGTCAAGTACACGGAGAGAACGTTCAACTTCAACGGTGAAGTCAACGTGACCCGGCGTATCGATGATGTTGAAACGGTGACCTTTCCAAACGCAAGTCGTAGCAGCGGACGTAATCGTAATACCACGTTCTTGTTCCTGCGCCATCCAGTCCATGACCGCCGTACCTTCGTGCGTATCACCGATCTTATGGGTTTTACCCGTATAGAACAGGATACGTTCGGTCGTTGTGGTCTTACCTGCGTCAATGTGCGCCATGATACCAAAGTTTCTGGTATGAAGTAAATCGTATTCTCTAGCCATAATTTACCTCTCTCAGAATCTGAAATGAGCGAATGCTTTGTTCGCTTCCGCCATTCTATGCGTATCTTCTTTCTTCTTTACAGAGCCGCCTGCGTTGTTGTACGCATCCATAAGCTCCGCAGCGAGTCTCTTAGACATTTCTCTTTCGCTTCTCTTTCTGGTGTTGATAACAATCCAGCGAATAGCAAGCGTCTGACGTCTTTCGGGTCTGATTTCAATAGGAACCTGATAGTTAGCACCACCCACACGGCGAGCTTTAACTTCAACAACAGGCATTACGTTTTCCATAGCCTGCTTGAAAACTTCCATGGGATCCATATTGAGTTTTTCACCCATAATTTTAAATGCATCGTAAACGATAGTCTGCGCCGTGCCTTTTTTGCCGTCGAGCATGATCTGATTGATGAGCTTCGTAACGACTTTGCTGTTATACATAGGATCGGGCAGAACGTCTCTCTTAGGGACATTACCTCTTCTAGGCATAGTTTTTATCCTCCTTTAATAATTTTGATAAGGGCATTACCCTTCAGTACAGCTATCGCGCTTCCGACCAAGCGGAGTGCGAATCTTCTGCAACCTAAGTTGCATACTGCCTACTTTTATTCGGGGCTTTTCGAGCAATATTCCGATTACAAGTAGGTCTTTTGCGTTTTGGTTTTAGTCTTAAAACGCAACCGACTTTCGGGGTTACAGAGTCCCCGTGCCTCTTGTGAAAGTGAATACTTCCACGTCGTTTGTGTTGTTACCCGTTAATTACTTAGGGCGTTTTGCGCCGTATTTCGAACGGGACTGCTTACGCTTAGCAACACCGGCGGTATCAAGCGCGCCACGGATGATGTGATAACGTACACCGGGCAAGTCCTTGACACGTCCGCCTCTGATCAAAACGGAGCTATGCTCCTGAAGGTTGTGACCTTCACCGGGAATGTAAACCGTACCTTCCTGCTTGTTCGTAAGGCGCACACGTGCAATCTTACGCATAGCGGAGTTAGGCTTCTTAGGAGAAGTCGTGGTTACGGACAAACAAACGCCGCGCTTTTGGGGGCAGTTGTCAAGAATAGGACTCTTGGACTTGTACGTGATACGTTCTCTACCCTTTTTAATGAGCTGATTGATAGTAGGCATGTATTTGACCTCCTTGTAAAATTTTGGAATATATTTCTCGAAATTGCCCTTACCGCAACTTCAAAGAAAGCAAAGTTATGTTCGACGCTTGTCCGAACCAAATTTAATAGGTTTTCGACAAAAGGGCATAGTACCCCCAACGTCGCAACAGTAGTATTTTAGCACGAGTTCCTTTATTTGTCAAACGTTTTGACGCATTTTTTTGAAATATTTTCCGACAAATCCTCAAAACAAAGCCAAAAACGGCGAAAAGCGTTTGCTTCCCACCGTTTTTTTATGTTTTTATAAGCCCGCGAGCTGCGCTTCGCACTTTTCTTTCATATCGCGGTATTTTTTCACCTTTTCACGCTCGGCTTCTACAAGCTTAGCAGGTGCTTTCGATACGAAGCTTTCGTTATTGAGCTTCCCTTCCGCGCGTGCAATTTCCCCGTCAATGCGTTCGATTTCTGCCGTCAATCTCGCCTTTTCCTTTTCAATATCGACAAGCTCGCCAAGCGGAACGTAAATTTGTGCGATTTCCGTAACCGACGAAACCGTTTTACCGTTGATTTCAGCAGGGCTTTCCACAAACTTCAAATCGCTTGCGCCCGAAAGCTTCATAATGCAGTCCTTATTCGTCTGCAACAAACGTTTGCTTTCCGTAACGACGTTGAGCTCAACCTTTTTGGAGGGCGGGCATTCCGCGTCCTTTTTCATCGCACGGACAGCCTTAATAATTTCCATAACCCCCTCGAAGGCTTTTGCTTCTTTCTTATACGCCATTTTTGCGTTATATCTCGGGAATTCGGATACCATAATGCTGCCGTTTGTGGAAGGCAAATTCGCATAAATTTCTTCCGTTACGAACGGGATGAAGGGATGCATCAGCTTCAATGCGTTTTCAAGCACGTAGCAAAGCACCGACAGCGCGTCTGCCTTTCTGCCCTCGTCCTCGCCGTAGAGCGCAGGCTTCGAAAGCTCGATATACCAATCGCAGAAATCATCCCAAACGAAACCCATAACAAGATCGCTGGCAACGCCCATTTCGTATTTATTCAAGTTCGTCGTCGTTTCACGAATGCAGTTCTGCAATTTAGAAATAATCCATTTATCCGCAGGCGCAAGCTTTACGTCCTCGATTGCAGGAATCTTCTTCCCGTCTACGTTCATAAGCACGAAACGAGCCGCGTTCCAAAGCTTATTGATGAAGTTACGGCAGGATTCGACCTTCGTATCCGAATAACGAGTATCGTTACCAGGCGCAACACCCGTAAGCAAGGACAAGCGCAAGGAGTCTGCACCATATTTCTCTATTATTTCAAGAGGGTCGATACCGTTTCCTAAGGATTTACTCATCTTTCTACCCTGTTCGTCACGAACGATACCATGAATCAAAACGTCGTGGAAAGGTACTTTACCCGTATGCTCAATACCCGAGAAAATCATACGTGATACCCAGAAGAAAATAATATCGTAGCCCGTTACCAAAACGTCGGTAGGATAGAAATACTTATAATCCTCCGTCATTTCGGGATAACCAAGCGTCGAGAACGGCCAAAGTGCCGACGAGAACCACGTATCGAGTACGTCCTCGTCCTGACGGATATCCGCACTGCCACAATCGGGACAAGCGGTAGGGTCCTCTTTCGTGCAGATTACCTTACCGCAATCCTTACAATACCATACGGGAATGCGGTGCCCCCACCAAAGCTGACGGGAAATACACCAATCGCGAACGTTTTCCATCCAGTTATAATAAATCTTCGAGAAACGTTCGGGGACGAATTTCGTCTTATTTTTCATTACAGCGTCGATTGCAGGCTTCGCAAGAGGTTCCATCTTTACAAACCATTGTTTGGAAACGATGGGCTCTACCGTCGAATGACAGCGATAGCAATGCCCTACGTTATGCGTATGCGCTTCAATCTTGACAAGGTTGCCCTTTGCCTCCAAATCCGCAACGATTTTCTTTCTCGCTACGTATCTATCCAAGCCTTGATATTCGCCTGCGAGCTCGTTCATCGAGCCGTCGTCGTTCATAACACGGATAATCGGCAAATCATGGCGCTTGCCCACTTCAAAGTCGTTAGGATCGTGTGCAGGCGTGATTTTTACGCAACCCGTACCAAATTCGGGGTCTACGTACTCGTCTGCAACTACGGGGATTTCTCTTCCAACGAGGGGCAACGTCAGCGTCTTCCCGATAAGCGATTGATAACGCTTGTCGTCGGGGTGTACGGCAACCGCCGTATCGCCGAGCATGGTTTCAGGACGGGTCGTTGCAACGATTACTTCTGCGCTGCCGTCCGTTGCAGGATAACGCAAATGCCAGAAATGACCGCCCTCTTCCGCGTATTCTACCTCCGCGTCGGAAAGCGCCGTCTTACAGCAAGGACACCAGTTGATGATTCTGTCGCCCTGATAAATCAAGCCCTTTTCGTAAAGGTTAACGAATACTTCACGAACGGCACGAGAGCATTTCTCGTCCAACGTAAACGCCTGACGGGACCAGTCGCACGAGGTACCCATTTTGCGTTGCTGCATCATAATACGATTTCCGTACTGCTCCTTCCATTCCCAAGCGCGCTTCAAAAAGCCGTCTCTGCCAAGGTCCGCTTTCGATAAGCCTTCCGCTTTCATTTTTTCTACGATTTTTACCTCCGTAGCAATCGAAGCATGGTCGCAGCCAGGAAGCCAAAGCGCAGAATATCCCTGCATGCGTTTAAAACGAATGAGCGTATCCTGAAGCGTTGCGTCCATTGCGTGCCCCATGTGCAGCTGCCCTGTAATGTTGGGAGGCGGCATCATGATTGTGAACGGAACTTTATTTTCGTCCACTTCCGCGCGGAAATACCCCGACTGTTCCCAATCGGCGTAAATTCTGTCCTCGAAATCTTTTGGATTGTACGTCTTTTGCATTTCCATATTATTGAAACCCCTCTTAGGTTGTTTTTTTCCTTTTTTAGCCCGCTACTTGCAAAAGGGCATAAAACGCTATTTTAATACAGCATAGCCTTTTAATTATAATACGAATTTTTCCGATTGTCAATTATAAATGGGCATTCATATAATATATTATCCTAAAAATTTTTTCTATTCGGAGAACATTATGAACAAAATATTGAAATTTATTTGCGCTTCCCTCGCCGCATGCTTTGCAGTGCTCCCCTTATCCGCCTGCAAGGACGGCGATGAGGATAAAGTTAAAACCGTTCGATTGAACGAGGTCACGCATTCTGTATTCTACGCCCCCTTATATCTTGCTGAATCCCTCGGCTATTTTGCTGAAGAAAATATCCAAATCGAGCTCACCAACGGCGGTGGCGCAGACAACGTTATGTCCGCCGTACTTTCGGGGGATTCCGACATCGGTTTTTGCGGCCCCGAAGCGGCGTTATACGTCCTTGTCGGCGGCTCGTCCGACGTACCTACCGTCATCGGTCAGCTCACGAAACGGGACGGCTCGTTCCTCGTTTCTCGCGTGCCTGAGCCCAACTTCTCTTGGGAAAACTTAAAAGGTAAAGAAATTCTCGCAGGCAGAAAAGGCGGCGTACCTGCCATGACCTTTGAATACGTACTTAATAATAACAATTTGAAAGACGGCGTTGACTTAACCTTAAACTACGACGTTGCGTTTAATCTGATGACCAGTGCCTTTGAAGCAGGCACAGCGGACTATTGCACAATGTTCGACCCTACCGCCTACGAATACGAAGCGGCAGGCAAGGGCTACGTCGTAGCGTCCGTCGGCGAAGCGTCGGGCGAAGTGCCTTACACCTGCTTTATCGCCAAAAATTCTTGGCTGAAAGACAACCAAACGACCGCAGAAGGCTTCTTGCGCGCCGTTACGAAAGCAGTGAAATACGTCAACGAAACCCCCTCTAATAAAGTTGCGCCGCACCTCGTAAAATATTTTGAGGGCATCTCGGAAACTTCCCTCGCCGCGTCCGTAGAACGCTACCGCGCCATCGACGCATGGAGAACGGAGCTTTCCATGACGGAGGACAGCTTCAACCGCTTACAGGATATTATCGACAACGCAGGCGAGCTTTCCCGCCGCGCGCAAATGACCGAGCTTGTAAATAATTCCTTTGCAAAAAAGGTATACGGAGAAATTTACAGCTAATCAACTCTACAAAAGGAACACACGACCATGAAAGAAGTTTTACGATTCGAAAACGTTTCAATGCACTACCATAGCAAGCAAGGCGAAACGGTCGCGTTGGAAAACGTAAATTTTTCCGTAGCCGAAGGCGAGTTCGTTGCAATCATCGGGCCCTCGGGCTGTGGAAAAACCACCCTGCTTTCCCTTGCGGCAGGCTTATTAACCCCTACGTCGGGACGGGTGATATCCAGTGGCGTATCCTTTGGGTATATGCTGCAAAAGGATGAATTGTTCCCTTGGCGAACCATCGAAAAAAATATCTTTTTACCTTTGGAAATCAAACGTTCTGACACGCCCGAGCAGCGCGCAAGGGCATTATCCCTTGCTGAAAAATACGGGCTAAAACAATTTTTAAAAAGCTATCCCTCCGCCCTCTCGGGCGGTATGCGCCAACGAGCGGCTTTGATACGCACGCTTTCGGTTGACCCCGACGTCTTACTCTTAGACGAACCTTTCTCGGCGCTCGATTATCAAACGCGGCTTTCCGTCTGCGACGACGTGTATAGAATCATCCGCAGCGAAAAGAAAACCGCACTTCTCATCACCCACGACATCAGCGAAGCAATCTCCGTTGCCGATAGGATTTTCGTGCTTTCCCACCGTCCTGCGCAAGTCGTGGCGGAGCATACGCTTGCATTCGAAGAAACCGAGCCGCTAAAGCGGCGAGAGAATCAGAAGTTCTCTTATTGGTTTGAAATACTTTGGAAGGAGTTAAACAAATGAAACAAGAACAAAATTATTCCCCCGAACATCTCTTATATCTTCGCGGCGTGAAAAAGAAATCGGTTTTCGTCAACGTGATCCGTTTCGCCGTTCTGCTCGTTTTGCTCTGTGTGTGGGAATTATCCGCGCAATTTGCTTGGATTAACCCCTTTATCACGAGCTCTCCCTCCAGAATCATAAAAACAATCGGTGAACTGTATGAAAACGGTTCTTTATTCTTACACGTTGGCACAACCCTCTGGGAAACGCTGGCAGGCTTTTTCATCGCCGTTGCTCTCGGCTATTCCATCGCCCTCCTGCTTTGGTGGAGCGAAGCGTTTAGACGGATTTCCGAGCCTTACTTCGTCGTCTTAAACGCATTGCCTAAAATCGCGCTTGGGCCGCTCATTATCATTTGGTGCGGAACGGGCAGCGGCGCAATCGTTTTCATGACCGTTTTAATCGGGCTTATCGTTGCAATTTTGAATATGCTGAACGGGTTTATGGCAACGGACGAAAACAAGCTCTTACTCTTAAAATCCATGGGCGCAACAAAGCTGCAAATTTTAACGAAGCTCGTTATCCCCTCCTCACTGCCCAATTTCATTTCCATGCTGAAAATCAACGTCGGCATGGCTTGGATTGGCTCGATTATGGGCGAATACATCGTTTCTAAGGCAGGCATCGGCTATCTTATCGTTTACGGCGGTCAGGTATTTAAGCTCGACCTCGTCATGAGCGCGGTGTTTATCCTCTGTGTACTTGCCGCCGCCATGTACGCCCTTGTTTCCCTCTTGGAAAAACTCGTTATCAAAAACAGACAATAACAGAAAAACAGCCGTTTTGAACGGCTGTTTTTCTTATCCTTTTACCGCACCGCTTGTAATACCTTCCACGTAATAGCGCTGCATACTCATGAACAATGAAACGATAATAACGCCCACTACGAACGCTCCCGCACAGAAAACGGTAAAATTATCGTTAAAGCTATTCTTTTCCGCATTGATCATCTTATAAAGTCCCAACGATACGGTATATTTTTCCCGATCGCTGATAATTGTATTGACAAAAATGAAATCGCACCACGGCGAAATAAATGACGTCAACACCGTATAGACGATAATCGGCTTGGCAAGAGGTAAAATGATTTTCCAAAAAATCATCGGTTGGCTTGCTCCGTCCAAAATCGCCGCCTCCTCCATCGCCTTAGGTACGGTGTCGAAAAATCCTTTACATATATAATAGGACAACGCCGCGCTACCTGAATATACCATAACGAGCGCAAGCAGTGAGTTCGTCAATCCCATCGCCTTTAAAATGAAATAGACTGCAATCATGCTCATAAATCCTGGAAACATACCCAAGACCAACAATACGTTCATAATCGGCTTCCGAAAACGAAAACGCATTCTTGAAAGCGCATAACTTACCATTAAAATAAACAGCGTCGTTAAAAGGCAGGAGCTAACGGAAACAATAAGGGTATTCCCTAACCATTTCATAAACAGCGTTTGCTGAAAGAGCTTTGTAAAATTCCCTAATCCCACACGCAAATCATCTGGGAAGAGCGTATTGATAATCCCCGTAGACGGCGTAACCCGAAACGCCGTATACACGAGATAACCAATAGGCAATACCCACAAAACGCCCAAAGCCGCCAACAGCGCGTAGACAAGGGTATTCGACACGCTTTGTCTTAATTTCACTCGACCGTTTTTCATTGAAATGCCTCCTCGCTCTTCGCTGCCGACGTCCTATTATACGTGATTAACGAAAGCACCGCACTGATGATAAATATAACAATACCGATAACGGACGCTACGTTATATTTCGGGTTTTGGTCGGTCGTCAAACGATACAGCCAAGTCACCAATAAATCGGTTGACTGCGCTTGCGTGCCGCCGCCGTAGTGTAAATTATCCACAGGACCGCCGCCCGTCAATAGCCATATTACGTTGAAATTGTTGATATTCCCCACAAACTGCGTAATCAAATACGGTGCGGTAATATGCAGCATATACGGAAGCGTGATGTCAAAGAATATCCGCGTGGGGCTCGCACCGTCAATACGCGCCGCCTCGTAATAATCGGTCGGAATATTCATGAGTATCCCCGAACACATCAATAGCGTATACGGAACCCCAATCCATATATTAACGAGAATAATCACCAACCTTGGCAATAGTGATAAATACCGCTGATCGGCAAGCCATAGGATATTCGTTCCTAAAAGCTTATTGAGTATCCCGTCTCCGTCCAAAATCTTTTGCATTAGGAGCAGGGTAACGAATTGCGGTACGGCGATTGCAACCACAAACAACGTCCGCCAAAGCGCCTTTAAGCGTATTCCCTTTTTATTGATTAAAAGCGCAATCACTAGTCCCAAGAAATAGTTGGTAAAGGTTGCGAAAAACGCCCAAATAAACGTCCAAGCCAGCACCCGCAAAAACACGAACGCAAAGCCCGAGCTTCCCCCCGACAGAGAAAACATCGTCCTAAAATTCGATAACCCTACCCAATCGAAAAGTTTCCCTGGCGGCATATGCGCATAATCGTAATTCGTAAACGCTAATAGCACCATAAAGATAAGCGGCATCACTGTAAAAATCAAGAGTCCGATAAATGGTAGACCGAGCAGCGGAATATAAAATTTCTCATTGATAAGCGAACACAAATCCTCTCGAAAAGTGGGAAGCGTCCGTCCCTCCCGAAGCCGAACATCGTTTGCATAGCTGCCCTTGACGTTCATATACCATATCACGGTAAAAATCGCCAAAAGCACCAAGCTCACAACGCCGTATAATAAGATTAAAAAGCTGTTATCCCCTTTGATCTTTTCAAACATTTGCAGTTCTTCGTTCCAACGCTCTCCTGCAAGCTGCGTGCCGAGATTCCCTGAAAACAAATGCACGATATATCGTCCGCCAAAAAAAATCAAGTACAGCCAAAACGCCGCCTGCGTCAAAAGATAGCATAAGCCTTTGCCAAGCTGTCCTCTTGCGATTTGACCAAAGCCCATAACAAAACAGGATAGACGGGTAGGGTTAGAGCCGTCTTTTACCGCTTTTATAAATTCCCCAAAGCCATTCGCTTTTTTCGAACGTTTCTTTGTATTCTTCTTCACTCTATCCCTCCCGTAAACGAAGCAAATTACAATACTTTATTTCGTCGTCTTTTCAATCGCATTCACACATGCCTTTAATTGCCCTGCAAGGTCAAACGTACCGCTTTGTGCGCCCGTAATCATTGCCGAACCCAAGCCCTCCATGGGAATCCACAGCGTGGAAGGCACACCCTTTTGCGTTTTGGTGAATTGCAGCTGCTCTGTAATCGCCTTTGCGCAAACGTCTGCCTGCACCTTCGGATTTGCCCGAGCGTCTAAATCCGTAGGCACGTAGCCACGCTCCTCAAAATGCTCAAGCTGATTTTCCTTGTTCGTATAGAACTCCGCAAAATCCAGCGCATCCGTTTTATTCTTAGAGTAATTATTTACCCCCATCAGCTTATAGCCTGCAAAGGAAACAAGCTGTACTTGCTCTTCCTTATCCGTTCCTTTGTTCAAGGTATACGTGGGCAGCTTTGCCGCAGCGAAGCTATCGCCGAGATATTTCTCGATTGTCGTTCGGTTCCAAATCCCCGTAGCCGCCGCAATAATCGTACCGTCATTAAAGCCTGCCGTGATTTTAGAATCGTTGGCATCCGCTTTAAAACGCTTGTCTTTCGTGTAATTCCACATCGCCGAGGTTACCTGCTTGCCCATATCGTTATCAAAATCGCATTCGATAGAGGTTTCTGCTAAATCCTTGTCGTATTCGACCTTATAGCCAAGCCCTTTCCCGAAATAAAACGAAGTCATATACCAACCGTCGGACATCGGGAACGCAAACTGTCTGTTTTCGCTGCATTTTGCCAAAATCCCATCCAAACTCTTCACATCCTCTGCGCTTAATACCGATTTATTATAATAGAGGAAAAAGGTGTTGTCGGTATACGGCATTCCGTACACGCCGCTTTCGCCGCCCACCGTTGCCGTTACCGAGTCCATGGAATCCTCCGAATTCGCTTCCTTTACCCGATTTAAACGGTCGCCCGCAATCCGTGTCAGTGCGTCGCCGTTGATAAGCTTGGGAAGCTGATCGTTTAAGCAGGAATACACGTCCGCTGCATTTTCCACGTCGTTTAAAACGCGGGTAGCCACGTCGTTTTCGCCCTGAATATCGATTACGAAGCGGTATTTTTTATCGGGGCGCTTTTCCTGAAACTCCTCCGCGACCTCCAAAGCAAATTCACGGTCGGCTTCGGACACCCAAACGGTAAGCTTGATTTCCCCCGTCTCCGCTTTTTTACAACCAACAAAACCAAACGCGGTACAAAATGCCAAAACACCACAACCGCATTTTACAAACTTATTCATAATTCTACCTCCTTCATAAGCTCTCAAATCGCCTTTTCCTTAGTTTAGCGTATTTCCGATTTTTTTATACAAAAAAGAAAAAATACTTCTTTTATTTATGAAGCTTTTTATGGCAGAACCGTATAACGCAATAAAAAATAGCCGCAACGCTTATTTGCGTTACAGCTATATTCTTTCTATTCTGTTTTAACGATGATACCGCTCGGTCAATTCTTTCAGCCAAGCCGCCTTTCTGCACTTAAAATCCTCTTCCACAAAACGGAAGGTCCAGTTTTGCCCCGAAACCGTAGACGGCGCGTTCAAGCGCGCCTCCGAACCCATACAAAGTACGTCCTGCATCGGCACAATTACCGTATCCGCTTTCGAGGACATCAACAGCTCTATAACCGTCTCGCATTCCTCTTTTATCGTTTCCGTCAAGTACGGTACGTCCGCTTGCAAGCATTCTTCCTCTAAAACGCTTTCAAACTCCTTCCGCTCTACCCTTTCCATTCCCTCAATAAACGCACGCAAGGTATCGTTGTCATGCGTACCCGTATAAGCGACGCAATTCGAGTCCTGGAAATTCGACGGCAGATATTCGTTGTCGGGGTTGCCGTCGAAAGCAAATTCAAATACCTTCATACCGGGATAGCCCGTAGCTTTGAGCAGTTCGCGTACCCCGTCGTCGATTACGCCGAGATCCTCTGCCACGATTGCGCTGTTTTCAAAGCCCTTAAAAAGCTCTGCTTTCGGCCCGTCCATCCATTCCCCTTCCTTAGCTGTTTCCGCCGATTCTGGGATTGCATAAAAACGGTCGAACGCACGGAAATGGTCGATGCGCACGATATCAAACTGCGTTTCAAGCGCATAACGAATACGGCGTTTCCACCAGCCGTAGCCGTCTGCTTTTAGCTTTTTCCAATCGTATATGGGGTTTCCCCAAAGCTGTCCGTCCTCAGAAAAGGCGTCGGGCGGTACGCCTGCGCGCAGTGCCAACCTGCCCTTTTTGTCGAGCATAAATAATTCGTCGCGGTATTTCCAAGTTTCTACGCTGTCCTCGGAAACGTAGATCGGCATATCGCCCATAATCAAAATACCGTGCTCGTGCGCGTAGTTCATGAGCGCACGCCATTGCCTTAAAAATAAAAACTGCGTAAACTGCCAAAAACGGATTTCCCGAGCCGATTCGTTTAAAAAGTCTTCGGGTAAGCTTTTCGGGTCTTGATATATCTTTTCCCACTCCGTCCAAGGCGCATAGAAAAACTTGCGTTTCAAGGTCATAAATAATCCGAAATCACGGTAATCGGCCTTTTCTAAAAACGCCTGCCACTCGGTATTATTTTCATCGAAACGGTCGAACGCCTTTTCCAACACGGAAATTTTATATTGAAATAAACGACCGTAATCCACCCTACGGGGATCTTCCCCCCAATTGATTTCCGTATACTCCGCCGAGGTCAATAATCCGTCCTTTTCCAAAAGCTCAAAATCAATAAAATAGTAATTGAGCGCATCGGACGCGCAGGATTGATACGGGCTGTCGCCGTAGCCCGTGGGAAGGAGCGGCAATACCTGCCAAACGCGCATCCCTGCCGCGTGCAACCAATCGACGAATGCGTATGCGCCCTTGCCCAAAGTGCCTATACCTTGCGCCGAAGGCAAAGAAGAAACGGGCATTAAAATCCCCGCTCTTCTGTTCTTTTGTTCTTTCTGCATTTTCTTTTCCATATCTCTCGTTTTTCTCCCGTATATATCTTGCGCAATTTATTCTTCTGCAATACGGGAAAGCAAAATTCTTTCAAATTTCGCCAAACCTTTTATCCTTTCTTTTTGTAAACATTCTTCCGCCTGCGCCTTCAAAATCGGCACGGCTTCACGTTTATCCGCCGCGTAGGAATACGCTGCCAAAATCCGTTTTGCCGTAGCGGTATTCTCCAAAAGCAACTCTTGACACATCTTGCTTGTTTCCGAAAGTCGTTCCATATCCAGGCTCAATGCGTGCATATACGTAAGCTCTGCGGCAATTTTTGCCGTTTCCCCATCGCTGAGATAGGGCTGAAGCAGCGCCAAACGATTGAGGGAATCAGCCGCTTTTTCATACTCTGCTTTTTCCAAGTGATAACGATAGCGAAGATCGAGTATAACCGCATACAACGGCTCGTCCTCGCAAAGCTGCGGAAGGTCGTAATAAACGCTTTCCTCAATTTCAGAAAAGCTCTCCCCCGCGTACAGCCTGCCTTGGATTTCCATTGCGGCAAGCAGCGTCTTTTCCGCAGGCTCGCCTCTACGAATTCCGCAATAAATCAGCATATCCGTCTTACCGCTACCATATTCTAAGGGCGCAACGTTGAGCAAGAATAAATACGCCGCATACGGCAAAATCCCCCAAACGAGGTGTGCGGAAACCCCAAGCAACGTCAAAAGAATCGCAACGACCAAAACGAGGAGCAAAAAGCCGACACTAAACACCAAACCGCCAAGCGAATACGCCGACGCGCGTCTTTGCATATTCCCTCCGCATTTGGGCACGACCTCCGTGCGGTCGGGCGCAAACGGGGAAGCGAGGGAAAAGCGTTTTTTGCCCTCTTTCAACCGTACTTGGAAACAAAAGCATTTTACGTATACGCAATCCATATTCGCCGCTTTTGCGAAAACAACGTGTCCAAGCTCATGTAAAATCGGAGCGAGCACGAAACCCAAAGCAAGCCCCAAAACAGAAAGCAGTGCCGACGTTAAACCGTCTATCCATGCAAAATAGAACGCCGTTAAAAAGCCTGCTGCTAAAAGCAGCGTGCAGCATATCGCATAGATTGTCTTTAAGCTTCTTTTCAAAGTCGTTCTCCTTTATACGAGCAAGCCTTTACGGATTGCATAGCCCTCCAAATTATCCCTATCGCTAACGATTAGCCTCTCAACGCCGAGCTCTTGCATCAATACGCTAAGAAGCACCGCACCGCCCGTCAAAACGTCCGCCCTGCCTTTGGGCATGCAGGGAAACGACGCAATCTCCTCCACCGTCATCGAAAGCAGTTTCTTTGAAAATGCCGACATTTCCTCTGCGGTTATCTCTGCGCCTGTGATTCGTTCGGAACGGTATTCCGTCAAGCCAAGCGTCTGCGCTGCGATTGTAGTAGCCGTACCGCCGATTGCACATAGGGTCTTGGGAATAAGAGATTTTTGATATTCTTTCGCCGCCTCTTTTGCCATTGCGACCAAGGCGTTCTCTTCTCTACCGCAACGGTCCTTTAAACGGACTACACCGATATTTACGCTCTTTTTATAGGTGAGCGCGCCTTCGGATTTTACAACGATTTCCGTGCTGGCGCCGCCGACGTCGATTACGCCGCCGTCTTGATTCCCAAGCGCGCCCAATATCCCGATTTCAGCCTCTTCTTCTCCCGTAATCACTTCAACGGAAACACCGCAAAGCGCAGCTACACGGTCTAAAAAGTCCTTGCGATTTTCCGCCGTTCGTACCGCAGCAGTTGCAAAAGCAAACACTCCCTCCGCGCCCTCGTTTTTCGCACGCGCGCAAAAGCTGGCTACCGCTTGAGCAGAACGCTCGATTGCCTCGGGCTTTAAAAGAGGCTTGTCCGCAATACCTTCGCCAAGCCGCGTGGTATTTAAAGCCTTATATAAAATTTTTCCGTCCGCCACAAACATGAGGCGAACGGAATTGGATCCGATGTCTATAACGGCAAATTTTTTCATTTTACTTTTTACCTTCAAGGGCTTTCAACTCTTCATAAGCCCACTTTAAATACAGCTCGTCTTGGTAATCGGTCAGCTCGTCTTCCTGCAAACGTACCTTTTCCTCCCAACGGGCAACTTCCGCTTCCGCAACCTCGATTTTCTTATTCAAAATTGCGATACGAATCCATTGGTAAATCAAAAAGCTCAAAAGCAAAACAAACAAGACGGTCGCAGCAGTTACGCACGCCGTAATGATTTTTCTCATTTTATCTTGTGTCATATGTCCACCCCTTCTATTCGGAGAGTTTTTCTTTGCTTTTTGCCCTTTTTACCATTCTGGCGAATACATTATAACATACTTTTTCGCAAAATGCAAGCATTCTACGCAAAGTTTTTGCATATATTATTCCGCCAACGAGGTAACCGATACACATATACTCCCGAAAAGACGGGAATTTCAGCAAAAACGCCACGTATACGGCAAAGCAAGCAAATGCCACCCCAAATATTAAGTCTAAAATTATCTCCACCGTTCTTCGTCTGCCACGTCTACATCCGCAACAAAACCGAAGCACGACAAAAATTTCGTATATCAAGCCGCCGCAAAAGCCTACGGCAATACAAAGCAGAAAATAAGTAAACTGGTTTTTCGCGTCCATTTATTTGAAAATTCTTGACGCGAGGCTTTTACCGCCGTACGAGAGACTGACAAACTCCCCCTCGGCTGTAAACGTTCCGTTCGATTTCACAAAACCCGTGATTTTCAGACCAGAACCTACAATCGTAAGCCGTTCGCCAATCGTGAGCCCTAAAACAATTTTCGCTTCCGAAAAGGAATTCACGCTTTCCACGCCGTTTACCGTTAGATTTTTCCTCTGTTCGAGTATTACCGAATGTCTATTGTCCTGCATGCTTTATCTTATGCATGAAATGCCCGATTAAGAACTATTTTTCAAATTTATCCAAAAAGGAATGTTTGATTCCGTCCTGCTTGTACTCTGCCAACGTATCGAGCTGCACGTTATGAATGCTTTGAAAAATATTGTTTTCAACGTTCGTATTTTCTTTTTTTAGCTCTGCAATTAGCTGTTTAACCTTTCGCCTTGCCGAAAACGTATCCTCGTCCCCACCCGTTAAATTTTGCGTAAATTTGCAGGCGCAAGCGATAAATTCAAGGTGATTATATTCCTTCCAACGTAAAATATCGTTTTCGAGAATGCAATACATCGGACGGATCAATTCCATGCCTTCGAAATTCGTGCTTTTAATTCTTGGTAGCATGCCTTGAAGCTGGCCGCCGTATAACATACCCATCAAGGTCGTTTCAATGACGTCGCTTTTGTGATGGCCAAGCGCAATTTTATTGCAACCGAGTTCTTTTGCCTTTGCGTATAAATGTCCTCGACGCATCCTTGCGCAAAGATAACAAGGCGATTCTGCATTCGCGCTTTCCGCCGAAGCGAATACGTCGCTTTCAAAAATGGTAAGCGGCACGTTTAACAGCCTTGCATTCTCCTCAATCTTTGCACGATTTTCCGCGTTATAGCCAGGGTCCATCACCAAAAATATAAGCTCGAAAGGAATTTCGCTGTGGCGGTGTAGCTCCTGCATCAATTTTGCAAGCAGCATACTGTCCTTACCGCCTGAAATGCAAACGGCGATTTTATCCCCCGACTCGATCAAACGGTATTTTTTCACTGCCAACGTAAACGGCGACCAAATCGTCTTTCTGTACGTGGTAATGATTGATCTTTCTACCTCTTGATATTTTTCCAAGCTCTTCGGCATCTTTTGCGTTCTCCGATCAACGAATTTTTCGTCATTATAACAAATCTTTTTCCATTCGTCAAGCGGTTTTATCTCAACGCACGATAAGAAGCTTTTCCTTTGCGCGCGTAATCGCCGTATATAACCATCTATCTCGTTCTTCCCCAAATGCCCACGATTCGTCGAATACGATAACAAAATCAAACTCTGAGCCCTGCGCCTTATGGCAGGTAACTGCATAAGCAAACTCGAATCTGCAAATCGGTTCTTCGGAAACAGAGCGCAGCTTTCTTAATATTGCAAAATTATTTTCGTGTACGACCGTGCCGTTAGAAAGCGTCACGGCTCGATCACCATACCGATGACGGTATTTTCCACCCGTAAAAATCCCAGTATCAAACGGTACCTTTACGCCGTTTGGCATGAAATCCGCTTGGAAATCCATTGTTGCCAGGTCGTCAACACTCTCTTCAACGTCCCAAGCTTTGCCTATGATACCGTTCACCAAATAAAATCGTCTATGCTCGTCCAACGGCTTTTCCCAATCGTTGAGCGTACAAATGACCTTTTCCCCTTCCGTCGGCAAGCATGCGTCTTCATCGATCTCTTTATATCGACGGACTTCGTCGTTCAGCCGAATGCGCGTGCGATTGATTCCGCAAATGATTTGATCTGCCTTTAAAAACAAGCGCTTCCTTTCGCCGTTTCTCAATGCGGCTTTTGGAATCACGCAAACCTTATCCCCATAATTCCCATAAGGAATCTGTTCCCCCTTTCTCGCCATAGTAGCGACCTGGATAATGGGATTGTCGGCAGCCTGACGAACAATCTCTTTCATCGTATAATGCGGCGTTTCCATCAACGGACAAGTACCGCTTACGGGCGGCAACTGCGCCCCATCGCCCGCAAACAGGCATTTTACGCCAAAGCTTAATAGGTCAATCAGCACCGCTTCGTTAATCATAGACGCTTCATCAATAATTATCAATCGAATCTTTTCATCGATTTTTTCTTTTTTGACAAACGCCAACTCGTCACTCTCGATTATCTCACCGTTTTCGTCCACGTCGAAGTTCTCTTCGTCGCGAAGATATATGAGGCTATGTACCGTCCCTGCAAGCGTGCCGTTCTTCACCAAATTCGCCGCCGCCTTTCCCGTCGGGGATACGAACACCGCCTCCGAACCAACCTTCATGCGTAAAACCTGACGAACAACGTAATCAATCAAAAACGTCTTGCCCGTCCCTGCGTACCCCGAAAGGACAAACACTTGATCGTCGGTATTGATGAACCATTCGACTATTAAATTCTTCGCCCGTTCTTGGTCTTCGGTTAGCGTTATTTCCATGATTATCCTTATTATAGCATACTTTTTTCACGATTGCAAGCGTTTTGCGAACATTTGTTCGTATTATTTAAAAAAATTATCGGGCTGTTTTTTTGCCCGATTTCGTTAGTTTTGTTCAAATTTTAAAAACAAATTCTTTCCGCCAAGCGGAACCTCGACGGTGAGATTGCCTCCCGATAACGGGAATTCACGTTTGAGCATATTCCCCACGCCGCCCATGAGCGTTATCACGCCGCGTGTTGAATCGTATTTATATTTCCCGTTTTCGCGGAATTCTTTGCCGCCTTTTTTCTTGCAGTAAACGACGAACTCCTCTTGTGGCTTTAACTCCAATCGGATATACTCGAATACGGATAAATACTCCGTTTCGCTAAGACGGGCTTCCACGCAATCGTACATACCCAAATAGGGTTTTGTAATTTCTTTTAAACCGCTTGCCCGAAAACTCGGCGCAAATAGAAACAAGGAGAGTATTCCAGATAAAAGGGAGCTTTTCAATTTATTTTTCTTCATAGGAGCAGTATTTATCAAACGTCGTTTTTTATGCGCTACGGCTCTTTTTCCCTCGCCCAAGCCTACCTTTTATCCCATGTTGCGCCAAAATTTTTTCACTGTTTAGAATTACCCCTACTACAAAACAGATCATCAATATATACAGCCAGAGCAAAAATACGATAATGGTGCTGAGCGCGCCGTAGAGTCGGTTGACGTTACTAATTCTTAAATATACAGAAAAGCCGATTACCGCACCCACCCAAGCGACAACCGTAATCACCGTGCCAAAAAGAAAATTGCGGACGCTTGTCTTATAGGGACAAATGTACATATTCAAAAGCAGCACAAGGAAAAACGCAACCGCCGTCAATAAGAGATAATCTGCAAGCTTTGCCCACCACCCCGAAAGCAGACGTGAAAAGAGAAAGCTACCAAGCGCAAAAATCAATAAAAAGGTAACCACCGAAGCCATGACGATAATGAGCAGCACCAATGCCCCGACACGCAAACGAAGCCCCTGCCTTTCCCTATGAAAATCATAAATGATTTCGCCGCTACGGCGCATTTGATAAAAGAGATTCGTCGAAGAATATAACGTCGTAAAAATCAAAATAATGGACGCGCTCGCCGTGGCGTTGGTCGCTTCCTTTTGCACGTATAAGAGAATATCCTTTACCGAATCGAAAACGGAAAGGCTTAAAACTCTGCCTGTATCAATTGGCAATCTGCCGATAATAAGCGTCATCCAAAAGGAAAACGGAACGATGGACATAATCAAAAAAAACACCAACGTGCCTGCGATGGTATTATATTTTTTCAGGGATAAAAGATCGTATTTTTCTCGTAAATACCGATACACGGCGCGCAACTTTTCCATTATCTTATTATGCGCCGTTCCCCTGCGTTTTAACCCTTGCTATATAGAAAAAACGGCGGTTAGCCGCCGTTTTATCCGTTAGTTATTGTAATAGCCGTTGCAGGAATAGGAATACCCGTCCGCCGTTGCCGTTGCCGTACAGCCGTTCTGCCGAGCGCAGCAGCCAAAGCCCGCGTTGTTTGCGCTGTTCGCATTAGAGCTTGCACCGCTACAAGGACAGGAATTCGTCTGTGCATAGCCACAGGTATAGCTTTGCGAGCAACCACAGCTGTTCGCTACGCGAACCCAAATATTGCCGTTACAATCACGGCATACGCGCTGATAGCTACCGCAACGACAGCCGCAACCGCTATTTCTCCAAACGTTACTGCAAGAATTGCAAAGATTCCACATAGTACTTCAAACCTCTTGTGTATTTGAGGAACTCCTCATATTATATTATATGGAAGTATTTTTTCTTAGGTGACTTCATTTTTGCAATTCTGCGTTCTTTTATCAAAAAAATCCCTCTTAATCGAGGGATTTTTTCAAGCTTATAAATTTTGCAGGGTTTCCATGACGTAATCGCCGAATTGCTGACAGGTTGCGCCCGTGTCTCTGCCCGTGATTACGTATTTCTTTTCCTCAAACGAACAAATATCCAACGCACGTTCGAGCTTGTCTGCACGATCCTGCAAGCCGATATGCGAAAGCAGCATTACGCATGCGCGGAGCATCGAGCAAGGATCCGCATATTGACCTCTGCCCTCGGTGACCATTCTCGGTGCGCTTCCGTGGATTGCCTCGAACATCGCGTATTTCTTACCGATATTCGCACAGCCTGCCGTACCGACGCCGCCTTGGAATTCCGCCGCCTCGTCCGAAATAATATCGCCGTAGAGGTTGGGAAGCAGCAATACCTTGAAATCACGACGACGCTTTTTATCCACGAGCTTTGCAGTCATGATATCCGCGTACCATTCGTCCGTGATAATATCAGGATAAAGATCCCCGACCTTATGGCAATCCTCCAAGAAATTGCCGTCCGTCGTCTTGATGACGTTTGCTTTCGTAACGAGCGATACTCTGTTCAAGCCGTTTTTATGCGCATAATCGTATGCAAGACGTGCAATTCTGTCCGAGCCTTGCTTGGTAGTAATCGTAAAGTCTACCGCCAAATCCTCCGTGATATTGAAACCTGAAGAACCGATTGCATAGCCGCCCTCGGTGTTCTCACGGAAAATCGTCCAGTTGATTCCCTCTTCAGGAACCTTTACGGGACGAATATTCGCAAACAAATCGAGCGCCTTTCTCATCGCAACGTTTGCCGATTCGATATTCGGCATACCGCTACCCTTTTGAGGCGTGGTCGTGGGGCCTTTCAAAATGATATGACAAGCTTTGAGCTCTGCCATAACGTCGTCGGGAATTGCCTTACCCTTTGCAATACGGTTTTCAATCGTCAAGCCCTCGATGTCTTTAAATTCGACTTTGCCTGCCTTTACAAGGTCGGCAAGGATAAATTCAAGTACCCGTCTTGCCTGCGCGGAAATAATCGGGCCGATACCGTCGCCACCGCAAACACCGATTTTGATACAATCGAGTGCTGCATAGTCCACGAAATCTCCCTGCGCTTTCATATCCTCAACGCGGGTGAGCTGTTCTGCCATCAATTTTCTAAATTTTTCACACGCAGCATCAAGCTGCGCTTTGTATTCTTCCTTTTCCATAATTCTCTCCGATTATTTTTGATTTTTCGTGTAGTTTAAGCATCCGCCTGCAAGCAGCATTTCCCTCTGTCTTGCGGAAAGATTTAAGCAAAGCTTTGCAGACGCACCGTTTGTTTTATTGACTAGCAAGGCTTCCGTTTCACCCTTGACCGCTGCCGCAAAGCCTGCGATTTCTAATGCGTCGCCCTCCGAGAATTTTTCGTAATCGTCAGGGTTTGCAAGCGTCATGGGCACAATGCCGAAGTTAATCAAGTTCGCTACGTGGATACGAGCGAAGCTCTTTGCCACAACCGCTTTAATTCCCAAATACAACGGCACGAGCGCAGCATGCTCACGAGAAGAGCCCTGACCGTAGTTCGAG
>JAFUMY010000013.1 GCA_017482415.1 Clostridia bacterium | reverse complement strand
TAAGCTTGCTTTAAAAGCAAGCTTAATTAAGGCTTTATTTAAAACGGTTTAACGTATAAAATACAGCCATAACTTTTACAAAGTAAAAACTTCACTTGGATATAATCCAAACTTCACTCACGAAGTGAACTTCACTTGGGCGCAGCCCAAACTTCACTTCGAAGACAATTCACGAAAACAAAGTTTTTAAATCTCGTAACCGCAAGGTTACAATGCACGTTAAAAAGGAACCACTCATGAAACAAACAACGGCATATACACATCTTGCCAAATGGTTTGAATATCTCAACGATGACTGCGGCTATGAAAATTGGTCGCAGTATTTAATTGAGAAGCTCAAAAGCTTTCCGCTTGCAGTCGGCTTAGACGTAGGCTGTGGCGGCGGCTGGTTTACGCGCGCTTTTCAAAGACAGGGCTATGCCATGACGGGCTTGGACGTATCTCCCGAAATGCTCGGCTTTGCGCAGGAAACCGCCTTAAAAGAAGGGGTAAGAGGGGAGTATATCCTCGGGGATATTGCAAGGACCAAGCTTCCTCGTCGCTTCGATTTTGCGACGGCGATTAACGATTGTGTGAATTATATCCCCAAAGACAAGCTTGTTTCGGCATTCAAAAACGTGCGCGGTGCATTGAAAAAGGACGGGATTTTCCTTTTCGATATCAGCTCGGCGCGTAAATTTCAAGAAAAGATTGCAAATACTGTTTCGGTGGACGACCGCGACGACGTTACCTATTTCAGCTTCAATCGAGCGGAAGAAGACGGCGTTATAATGGAGGTCAGCCTTTTCGTCAAACGCAGCGACGGCGCGTTTGAACGCTTGGACGAAACCCACCGCCAGTATCTCTATACGGAAGAAGAAATCCTCGCTGCATTAGAAACGTCGGGCTTTACGCTGCTTGAAGCAGAAGGGCATTTGGGAGAAGATAAGGGTGCCGCAGATCGGCTCACTTTCCTCTGCCAAAGAAAAGGATAACGGCATGAAAAATCTATTTAGAACACTAATTTTTAACGGACAGGTTTCCTTGACGATTGCCGATACAACCGCAATCGTGCAAGAGGGCATATCTCGACACGGGCTTTCGCCTGCGTCGGCGTTTACCTTTGGCAAAGCACTGTCCGCAATGACGTTCATGAGTGCCTGCTTGAAGATGGAAACGGGGGAAATTTCCCTTGCGATTAAGGGCAACGGCGAAGGGGGGGATATTGCCGTTTCAGGCAATCGTCAGCTCCGTATTCGTGGCTATATCGACAACGTAAATCTTTCAGGCGCGCCGAATGCAGAGTCAGAACGCCGTGCACTTGGAAATCAAACGGTACTCACTATCATTCGTGACGACGGCTACAATCGACCCTTTGTCGGTAGCTGCGCAATCCCGAACGAGGGGGGCATGGACGAGGCTTTCGAGGAGTATTACCGTATCAGTGAACAGCTCCCTACGCGCATGAAAACGCTGGCCGAGCTTTCCAAGGAGGGGGAATGCCTGTTTGCGGGCGTGATTGTTTTACAGCCGCTTCCGTTTGCGGATAAGGCGACCTTGAAAAAGGTAGAAACGGCGGATTTAGACAATTTATTATCCGTTTTAAAAAGGGACGGGCTTGCGGCTTGCGCGGATTGTTTCGAGGGCGAAAAAGAAGCAAGCGAGGAGCGGAAAGCGGCGTATAAATGTAACTGTTCGAGGAGATATCTCACGCGTGTTTTGGTATCGCTCGGGGAAGAACAGATGCGCGCAATCATCAAAGAGGACGGTGCGGTGCGCGTGCATTGTCATTATTGTAATACCGATTACGAATTTACGGACGAGGACGCGGATGTTTTATTCCGCGAGGAAAAATAACGGAGTTTTATGGGCAAAGGGAACACCAGAAAAATTGATTTTAGTCGCAAGCGTTTTGCAGGGCTTGCCGATAAATATTATAATGAAGGGAAATACGTTTCCGCACTCCGTATGGCATATAAGGAATTAGAAGCCTACGGCGGTGACGGGGACGTTTTCGTGCGCCTTTCGGATATTTATGAGGCGATGTCCTTGCAGGGCTCGGCAATTAACTGGTGGTTTCGATTTTTGGATATAGCGGAGGAGGAAGATTTACCCGATATCTACGAGGGCTTAGCGGTCAATTATCTCAACGTTGGACAGGAAAATCCTTCCGCATATTACTATAACAAGCTTATTGACGCAGACGACACTTTACCCGAAGAAACGAAGCTCGATATTGTCGAGGCGTTTTCTGCGCAGAAAAAGAATAAATTACGCTTTGTGTATCCGCCCCGCCTTGCCGATTATTCCAAGGAATTTAATCTTGGCTCAAAGGCATTGAAGCTGGGGGATTGCGAGCGTGCAATCGAAGAGTTTTCCAAGGTCGAAAAGGGCTCGAAACAATACGTACAGGCAAAGGAAATGCAGGCGGTAGCGCTTCTTCTTTCCGATAACGCCAAAGAGGCGGAAAGGACGTGTGACGAGCTCTTGAAAGACGAGCCCAACGACGTGCGGATTTTGGCGACGTTGGCTGCAATTTACCTCGAACAAAACCGCCCGGAAGAGAGCAAAGCAATTGCTTTGAAGCTGAGCGAGTTGGATTTAACGGACACGGAAGAGCTGTATAAGGTTGCAACCGTCTGTTGTGAAAACGATTTGCACGAGGAAGCGTATAAAAAATTCTGTATTTTAGATAAAAAGATGCCCTATGACGGCAGAATGCTGTATTTCAAGGCGGTTTCTGCTTATAAATGCGGACATATTGAGGACGCAGAGAGGACTTTGGACGAGCTCTGTTCCATTTATCCCGATGCAGAGGTCGCAAAATATTATTTAAAAGCGATTCGAAATTATCGCGATGGGAACGAGCCCGCCCCCGAGCTCATCTATTTTTATCATCTGCCGCAGGAGGAGCGGGAGCACCGTTGCCAGTCCTTGCTCCAAATCGGGAAAATGCCCAAGGACGAGGCGCAGCTTTTCGGCTTGCTTGCCCTGCACGACGGCTATTTTGCTTGGTGTTTCGACGAAATGGACGGTGGGGATCACGATTTGCAATATTTAGGGCTCGTGACTGCCGTGCACGTGCGCGCGGACGAATTTATACAAGACGTATTGCTCGATTACGAGGTCGCGGACGTTTTGAAGGTGGAAACGGTGCGTTTGCTTTTGGAACGGAACGAGGAAGCGGAATTCGGTATCGTGCTTTGCAATATCTATAAAAGGGTGTTTCTTCCCCGCGTTTCCATTGGCAGAAAGCGGCATCGGAAATTCGTGGAAGCGTATGCAAAGCTTGCGTCTAAATTCTTAATGATTAACGATAATTATGGGGATAAGATTCGTCTTGCCACCGAAACGCTGTACACGGCGCTTTCGGAATACAACTCGCTTGATCTCGTAGACAACACAGATGACCTTGCCTGTGCAATTTTTATCATTTCAGGCTTAAAGGAGTTGGGAAATAACCCCGCGACGATTGCGGCGGCGTTCGACGCAAACGTGGCAAAGGTACAGGTGTTGCTGTCGGCGGCGGTTAGTAGGGAGCACGGAATCGCGAAAACTGAAGAGGAGAAAATAAAAGAATGAAACTCATCGATTTCGACGGGCTTTTCGACGAAAAGCTCACGCAATACATGGAAGAGAATAAAAATAAGCATACCGAAAAACAGTGGGAGGACGTAATCCCGAAGCTCTATAAAAAGTTCGGGGATACGTATATTGCAAAGCTCAAATGCACGCCGAAGGAATACTATGCAAAAATGACGGACGAGGAATTGACTGCAACCCTTTCCGAGCATTTAGCCAAGGACGTGCCCGTGCCTGAATTCCTCTGTACGGAGCTCGAGAGCCGTGGCGCGGCGGAAACGCTCATTCCGCTCTTGAACTCCGAGGATACGCAGACGGTTTCCTACGCAATCAATCTGTTGGGGGACGCGCCTTGCGCATTCGACGCCTATTTCTCCATTCTCACTGAAAATCGCTTGGACGAGGATATCCGCAGCGACGTTGCCGATATTTTCCGTTTGCATGCGGACGAGGTCAAAGACCGTGTGTACGAGGCTTATCAGCAGGGACTTGCAACCGAATATATGCTCGAAATCCTTTCTCGCGTCAAGGAAAAAGAGGAGCGGATTTACGAAACGCTACTGTCGGCGTTTTTGACGGCGGACGAAGCTCAGAGCCCCATGCGTGCGAGCTATCTTGCCGCCTACGGTGACGAGCGCGCACTGCCTACCCTTTTAAAGCGTATCGAGGACAGAACGATTGGCTTTGTGGAATTCCAAGAGCTTAAATACGCCATTGAGGCGTTGGGCGGCGAGTATGACGAGCCGCGTGATTTCACCGAGGATAAGGATTATTTGGCGATTGAAGCGGCTTCGGCAAAATCGCATAGTGAAAGCGAACAAAGAAGCTAAAAGTATACGAAATAGCATAAACGAAAAACCCTCCGCATATAGTAAACCGTAAGGTTTGCCTGCGGAGTTTTTTGTTGCGCTCTCACGTTGAATGGGGTGCGAAAAACGGAAAATCACAGCTTCGCGCAATCACGATGGGAGGTCGTTGATGGAAAATTACAGCGTATACGAGGATATTGCAAACCGCACGGGCGGCGACGTGTATATCGGCGTGGTCGGGCCCGTTCGGACGGGAAAATCTACTTTTATTAAACGTTTTATGGAGACGTTGGTGATACCGAATGCAGACGCAAACGCGCGCTCTGTGATGACGGACGAATTGCCGCAGTCGGCAGCAGGAAAAACGGTCATGACGACCGAGCCGAAATTCGTGCCTGCAAAGGCGGCGCAAATCAGCGTTGCGAAGGGCGCAAGCGTAGCGGTACGCCTTGTGGATTGCGTGGGTTTTGCCGTGGAGGGCGCAAACGGCTTTGAAGAGGACGGCGCGCCTCGGCTCGTCAAAACCCCTTGGCAGGAAGAGCCTATGCCCTTTGAACAGGCGGCGGAGCTGGGTACGGAAAAGGTAATTAAGGAGCATTCGACAATCGGCGTGCTCGTCACGACGGATGGCAGTATTACCGACCTGCCAAG
>JAFUMY010000118.1 GCA_017482415.1 Clostridia bacterium | reverse complement strand
CCCGAACCGATTTCACCGAAATAACCGTACTTCCACCAAGCCGCTCCGTTGTAGAGCTCGTGTCCTCTACCGTCAATCGTACCGCGGAAACCGTCTGAGCCGTCGGGAGAAGCCGTCGTGTTCGCCGTCAAAACGCTGATACTGTTCGTATTCACCGAAATATCGTTTGCAAGGATATAATAACCATATTTTGCAACGCCTTCCGCCGTAGGCTGAATTGCGTTCTGCCATTCTGTAAGGCTCGTAATCTTGCTCGTAATCAAAGTTACGGGAACGTTGAGAATATGGGTGTTTACGCCGTTACCTACCGTAACGAGCACCGTTTTCTCACCGTGGTTTTGCAAATCTGCCTTCAATTCATCGCTGATTGTAAGCGCGGAAAGATTCGTACCCAAATCGTAGCCTTCGCAATCAATCGACGTTACGCTATAACCCGTGGGCAGCCCTACGTTTAAGGAAACCGTTGCGTTGGACAAGAGAAGGTCTTGTCTTTCACCCGTTACCGTAACGGTAAAGCTATCGCTTGCGCTGCCGAGGGTAGCCGTAATCGTTGCAAGACCTGCCGATTTTGCTACGACTTTGCCGTTTTCAATCGCTGCAACCGCTGCATTATCGGACGTATATTTGATTTTTAAATCAGAAAGGTCGTCTTGAACGTAGATGCCGTTAACCGATTTCGTTACCGATTGTGTAGCGCCTACGGACAATGCGAAAGAGGTTTCGGAAATATTAAAGTCCGAAACTGCGTTATCGACGTATTGATTCAAATACGTGATATCCTCCGCCTCGAAAGCTACGCCTTCGCTGTTTACCCCCTCTTCAAGCGCGGCGCTGGCAACGTACGCCAAAGAACGCATCTGCGGATTTTCCGCCCATACGTACGTGTCGCCGTCTTTGATATAGCCGCGCGCCAAAATATCTCTGCCATAGGAGCTTTCAGGGATATCGTACAATACATAATTATATATGTAATGCGTATCCGTCGATTTTACCGACGCGTAGCCTTTTACCTTCATTGCCTGAGGCGTTTCGTTCGTCAATTCGCCCGAAGCAAGATCCGCGGGAATGAAATACACACCCGTTTCCTTGTTGATAAGTCCGTCGTAATAACTCTTTTTAACGTAGGTTTGGAAACGGATTGCGCTATCCCCAATACGCACGGAAGCGCCGTCGAGCATTTCAATGTTCGCCGTTACCGTAGGCTCTGCCGCGGAAGCCGTTTCCGTGGACATATTCGCTACGCCCAAAGCTAAGCTTGCCGAGCATACCAAACCAAAACAAAAAGATACTATCCATTTCGTAATTCTCTTCATCTTGTCCTCCTTTACTCGCGGTTCCAACCGTTGTCCCATTTCCCGTCGTTGTCCGAGCCGTTCTCGTTTAAAGTACCGCTCGTACGCACAACGTCCTCTTGTGGAAAGCTAACGATGTTCAGTTTGAGTTCTTCGTAATCTTTCAATTTTATGCCTCTCCTTCTTATATAGATTTTCAATGTATGTCTATCGGGAGCTCTCCTCCCGTATATCCCTTATTGATGGTTAAACAACCTCTATGTCTATTTCGCCCTTTTCGTTTGGCAATACCGTGTATTCCTGTGCGATAAAGCCGCCCGTTAAGAAGAATATCTCTTCTCTTTTTTCGATTGCACCCGTCAAAGCCTTTGCTTCGCCTGCAATCAACGGCAATAGAAATTTCAATCCAAACGCGTTTTTGACGGATATATGCATGCCCTCTTCGGTCAGCGTATACTCTATCTTAGGCGCAACGCCTTGCAGCGTTTCGTTTTGATTGGATGCAAGTCCTGTCGTTACGGAAACGGTATAGCCGTTTTTACTTGCCCTGCCCTGCATCTCTGCCTGCAAATAGAAGGTTGAACTAAACGTCCCTTTCTCCGTCTCCGCTACAAGCCTCGGTAATAAGCTGCGATGACGTTCTCTATCGAGCGCCTGTTGCATATTCGTCGGCTCGACCAACACGTAATCGGTTACCGAGCCCATGACCATAGGACCTTTCTCGCGATGATACAACGCCGTGAGCGTACCGCCGCTTGCGTGGCCGCTGAAAAAGATGTCAAAATCGTAATCGGTCACCGTTGCAAGGTAATTTCCCTTTGCAAGCTTATAAGTGCGCACTTCGGGATAATACCGAAACGTCTCTTTTGCATCCGACGGAATCGCCGTGCGTTTCGGAGACAGATATTCTTCTTGGATATGCTCTACTGCAAATGCAATCGAATTGACGTGTTCAAATAAATGATGGGTACACGCGTGTTCACCGTGCTTGAAATAATGCGGGCCGCCGTATAAAAATCCGTCCACACTGCATTTTTTCAGCATTTCCGTGTTTCGAAGCGCAGCTTCCGCAAACGCGGGGTCTTTGTCGGCTAACAGTAGGAACATTGGCGCGCAGCCGTCCGAGGTTCTTGAGCCCCAGTACGTCCACTTATTGTTCCTGTTACCAAAGCTGTTATCCCAGCCCCCGTCAGGAAACATAAACGCCAAATGCGCCCTCACAATTTCTACAAGCTTTTCTTTTAAATCCTCGTCGCCAACCTCAAACGCATATTTTACTAACGCAGGCACCGATTCTTCGACGTTATAGCCGATATCCACCGACCGACAGCCCTTTTGAGAAAGCTTGTCGTGCGGCTTGCTCTCGCCGAATAAAAATCCACTCTCACTGATATGCGACATCGCATAGGCAATCAAGCGTTTTGCACGTTCCAGATACTTCTCTTCCTTGAAATAGTTTCCCGAAAGTGCCATTGCAAGCCCGTTCGTCGTTGCGTAATTGATATTAGCAGGAGCGTGTTCGTCCAGGTTCTTGTACAGCCATTCCGCCATACCTCGTGCCCGCTTTTCAAATGCCGCAACCGTATTTAAATCTAATATGTCCGCGCCTGCGCGTAAGGCTTCGATTACTGCAATTTGATGAAAAGTAGTCGTATATCGCCAAGCCGCTTGCGCATCGTTGTATAAGCCGCCGTCCGTGCAAAGCATGTTCTCGCCGTAAGCAAAAGCCTCTTTCGCGGCGTTAAGATATTTTTCTTCACCCGAGATTTTCGCCATTACGATAAATCCAAACACTGCGTCAGGACATCTGCCGTGAATCATTTTACAGGAACGGCAATAAATACCGCCGCGAAACGCACGATCCTCGCCTTTATCCTGTACGGAGAGCAAAGCGTCGCAATATTCTCTTAATAGCTTTCGGTATAAATTTTCTTGCATACTTTCTCCCCCTACAATCAAAACCAAAGCTTTAATTAAACCAGTCCAAGATTACCCTCGAACCATTGTATACTTGATTCCAATCATATTTTTTCCTGGATTTTCCGTCTGCGGAAATAAAGCGTTCAGGGCAGGCGTTTTTATCATAATCCTCGATTTCGTAATCGCCTTGATTTTGATCCGCCAACAAAAAGACCTCGTTGACCTTTTTCATTTGCTCTTCGTTCAACAGTCCTGGCTTGATTGAAGCCAACGTTGTCATACCAGTCAATGCACAAAGTTCTAAAAAGTCCAAATTTGCCTCGAATTTTACCCGTTCGGTAAAGGGCGCGCAATCGGGATCAGCATTATAGAAAAGGTTATTGAGCGGTAACCGCATCAAGCTGTTGATTCCGTCGCGGCGCGTCCATTCGAACGCCCTACCGCTCGTATCGTTACCGATTCGATAGGTAGAATGTATCCCCGCCGTCAAATGACTGACCGTATTGCAACCGATGACGTCCTTATCCCCCGCGCCTTTTTGAATGGCTTTGTAGAGATTTTTTATAATGGTCGCCGTCGTTTTCGTTCTATCGTAAAATTTTCTATTCGGCTTACAAATTTCATATTCCGCCTGGTCCGCCGTCATCGCCAGCATCCCCGTCGTATCAATCGTTGAAAAATCGTGCTTGATGAGGTCAAAGCCCCAGCCTACAATCTTTCTCGCTTCCTTTTCTACCTTTTCCAAGGTATAGGGGTGGGACGGGTCGAGAATACTGCCGCCAAAATCCTCGTAAAGCTTTACGCCCTCGGGCAATTCTTCCCTTGTAAGCAGAGGCCTAAACCAAAGCCCTGCCTTTGCACCCTTTGCGTGGATTCCGTCCGCCGTCTTTTTCATATCCTGAAAACGCTCGTTAGGTTCCCACTCGCCGCCGATATATACGCCGTTTACTGCCGTGTTTCCCACTTTACGGTGCTTTTGCCAACCGTCGTCGATAATCATATACGGACGGTGTTTACAGCCCTTAGTGAGCTGCATGAGATGCTCCGCCTCTTCCATAACGATATCATAAGAAATATCACCGTATGCCCAGTACCAATTATTTACGCCGTAAATCGGCTCTTTGGGTAACACGGGCTTATCGCACATACGCTCCGCAAACGCCCTTGCAATTTTATAATATTCTTTGCTTTCACCACCGAACAGCTCCACCGTCTCACACGCGACAAGCGGTGCTTGCAAGTCGGTACCAGCTACGCCGTTACAAAGGTCCAAAAACAGCGTAACGCCCGCCGAATCCACCTGAAAAAATGCAAAACAATCTGCGCCCGTCTTTACGCCATAGCAGGACATTTGTCCGTCGGCGAGTACGTAACAGAACCAGGGTAATACACGCGAAGCCATAACCGAACGCCATTCAAGGAAGGTGCGAATCCCTGCTCTCTCCCATTGATCGCCGTAGACCTTATCAACGCTTTCCATATCGCCGTTGAAACGGAGCTTTAAATATTTCACGGGGCTACCGCTTGGATATACCACAACCTTTGCTGAATCCCTTCCGACGATATATTCGTAGTTCACGTCGTTCGTTAAGTTTTCCTCAAACCGAAAATCGCTCGCTTCCGTTGCGCCGTATACTGCGTCGGGTTGTCTTAAAATTGAAACCACTTGTTTCTCCTTATCCTTTAGCTCATCAATTCCTTTTTATTTGCTGTACCGCATACAGCAAATAGCCCCATGGGGCTGCGAAAATTATTTTGATTCTTCTATTAAATACGCTTTGGAATCCTTCCAGAATTGTTTACTTTCTACGGGCGTATCGTCCATCGCCCAGAACTGCGTCATCATTCTTTCCTTAACGGGTGTTTTTGCACATTCACGCAAATACTCGGTTAAAGTGGATAAATCCGTTCCCGTTTGCGGCGCAAAATCCTCGCTTGACAGATACCGAAGCAAAAATTCCGCCATGCACTGCGTCGAAGGTTCTTCCCTGTCTAAGCCCGTCAGGTTTAATCCGCAAACAAGCAATTTTCCCGTTCCAACCTTTAACGAGAACAAATAGGAAAAATCACGCAACGTCCGATCGTACATAAGTTCAGGCAGATTAAAGCAATCCTTGTACGCGTCAAAACGGTCACGACAGCTTTTGTCAATTCCCGAAATCAAATTTTCCGTTTCACAGGGGAAACCGTCTAAATTGATCTTATCGCAATCTTCGGACAACGTGCCGAAATTGAAATCGTAAAACCGTCCTGAACTAAAACCGTATTTATTCAAGAGCTCGGCGTTACAGATGCCGCCATAATTCGTACCTCTGTCCCAAATAACCGGTTTAAAACGGTTCCACGACGCATGAAAGGCATACTCGGGATTTTGCATATCCTTTTGTATAACGTGCCGTGTCCAAGCTTGTCTGTACACAAGGCAGACCTTCTTGCCCTCGTTGAGTGCCAACAGTGCCTTTTCCACGTCGTTCGTGATTATTATATCCCCTTTTTCGTATCGTACAAAATCTTGATACGAAATCCGCTCTCTACGCGCATAAACCCAAATCCGCCATGCATTGCGTGCATACGTTTCCTCGCCTTTCATAAGAGCAACCTGCAAGGAAAGTTCCTTGGAATCGACTACCTTGGGAAGCTGTAAACGCAATTTGCAAATTGTATACAAGCCCTTTCTTGAAACGTCTACGTTTTTCAAATCGCCCTTGGCATAACACTCGCCGTTTGCGTCCATCAGCACATACTGAAAATCCGCTTTCTTGTCCTTATCCTCTCCACAGTTGGAAAATTGAATGGGTACGCAAAGTTCTGTACCGTCAAAGAACAATCGACTGTTTAGCTCTGCAAGCAGTACTCTATCGCCGTTGAAGAGCTTGAATTCTTCGGGGCTCGTCGCCGTTTCCTCATCGAAACAATCTACGACCCCGTTTGAGTTTTCATAAACGTCCGTATCTGCAAATTGCAGGAAATGAAATCCACCGAGCAATTTACTTCTGCGCATCGCCTCGAATGCCGTTTTCCAGCATTCGCGCTGAAAATACTTACTCGCTTGATACATCTCGTCATAGCGCGCGGTATAGCCCTTTGTTTCAATCATCTTCAATTCTTCGTCAATCCACCAAGGCTCTTTTGCACCGTATTTTTTAAATTTTGCCTTTAAGGCTTTGTAATCGCGCAGCGCCGTATAATGACAAACCTCGTGTGCAATTAAGGGTACGTTAAAGAAAAGTTCCCTCGATACGGAAGAACTTTCCCCTTCGCTATACAGCGGCTGCTTTGCATCCGTCCCGACAACGAGTAGGTTTTCCGTATCCTCATACATGTTCGCATGACTGTTAAACGGGAAATAATAGCTTAAATGCTGTACGTCGATGTCGACGTTCGCGCGGTTGTTTTCCCCCCACGCACAGGTATCCAAAAACAGACGGGTGTCGTCCTCTTTTCGAATAATCTTGAATATTTCCTCCACACGCTCGTTCGCCGCTAAATGCCGAATCTCATTCCCGATACAATAAACGCAAAGGGAGGGATGGTTATAAAGACGGTGAATAACCTCAACCAGGTATTCGTCCGATACGAGCATATTTCCAGTCGTCGTCATCTCACGGAGATTATTGTAAATATCATCGGGCATACGCAATTCAATATGCACTAAAATCCCTTCTTCGTCCGCGACCTTGAAATAGGTCTCGCTGGGCACAACCGAATGGAAACGAACGAAATTGAATCCAAAACGCTTTGCTTGGCGAATATTCTTTCTGTAAAACTCCTCTTCCGAAAGCCCACAGTTGTTATCGTGGTCATGTGCCGTTGCCCCACGGATAAAGCCTCGAATGAATACGGGCGTTTCGTTTATGCAGATTTCTTTCCCATTAGTGGAAATCGAACGAAACCCAAACTTCCCTTCCGCGATTTCCTCCTCGTCCTCATAAACGATTCGCAATGCATAGGTATACAAGTGCGGAGTAGATACGTTCCAAAGCAGTGGCTCTTTAACAATAAACCCACCCTCGAATTTCGTGCGATCACAGGTATATGTAAAAACGGAAGAACGTTGCGTAGTTTCCTCCGCAACCCCAAAAACAATCTTTTGAATTGGCTTTTCCGCAATGACCGTAAGCTTACCCTTTCCGCTTACGTCGTTCGCATTAATTTTTATTACCGTACCTTTGCTTGTTATCATCCTCAACCTTCCGTCCGAGACTTATATATTTATATATAAAATCTGTATTTTAATGATATCATAATATTTTTTTTAATACAATAGCATTTTTTGCTAAAATATATTGCATTTTTTGCAAAAGTGTGCTACAATATTAATATGAATACTTTTATACCCCACTCAAAACATCTACATTTCGACTATTTACTGGACACAAGCCCCACCGCCGAAGATAGAAAAGGCGAATACTATTGCCACATGCACAACGACTATGAAGTGCTGTTTTTCTATAAAGGGAACGCCGACTATATCATCGAAAACCAAAGCTATCACTTAAAAACAAACGATATGCTGCTTATTAAACCGATGGTTTATCATGGCTTAAACGTTCTTTCTTCCGAGCCGTACGAGCGTTGTGTTTTCAATTTCGCAAGGATTATTCTGTCCGAAGAACAGCTCGCCATAATCGATAAATCCAATCCAATCTATCACATTGACGAGCATAGTCCTATTCGTCATATTTTCGATACGCTCCGCGCGTGCGAAAAAATTTTGACCGAGCAAGAATTTGAATACATGAAAAGCTCATCGCTTTATAACATTTTGGCAACACTGCATCACCTACCGGCAGGTAAACGCCCGTCGAAATCGGAAAGCACCAAGCTCGATGAGATACTCGAATATATACATTCGCACCCTGAGCTACCGCTCAATACGCAAACCCTTGGCGAGCGATTTTTCGTCAGTAAATCTTGGATTGACCACACCTTTAAAACACATTTAAAAATGAGTACGAAACAGTACATAAACCAAAAGAAAGTGCTCTATGCGCAATCCTTGATTTTATCAGGTCTTCCGATTACTGAGGTCGCCGAACGCTGTAATTATAAAAATTACACTACCTTTTATCGACAATACGTATGCTTTTTGGGACATGAGCCCTATCAAGACAGAAAGGACCTCATCGTTCCAAAATCTCATAAGAAAAAATAATTTTCCATACCCGAGCATATCAATGCTCGAGTGTTTTTTAACAAACTTTTTCGCCGTTTACAAACACGTCTAAAACACGAATATCGTCATCAAAAACGATAATATCCGCGTCCATGCCCCCCTCCAATTTGCCTTTGGAGAGCTTCATTAGCCTTGCAGGAATTTCCGTCAGCATCTTCACCGCCACGGGAATAGAGTAGCCACAATCCTGAACGAGGGTACGAATCAAAACGTCCGCCGTCGCAACACTCCCAGCAAATGCACTTCTATCCTTCAGTTTACAAACGCCGTCCTCGACGATAAACTCCGTACCGCTCATGACCCCTTCTTTGATATCCGTACCAGCAATTTCCAAGCTATCCGTAACCAAAATCACCTTATCTGTGCCCTTGATTTTAATAATCATTTGAATAAGCTCGGGCGGAAGATGTTTTCCGTCCGCGATAATTTCCACGTACAAATCGTCGTGCAAAAACGCGCTCTCTATTACCCCCAAAGAACGGAAACCATGGTCACGCGTAACGGTAGAAGTACAGCTATACAAGTGCGTAACAAGTCGACAACCAGAACGAATTGCGCATACCATGTCCGCGTTCACCGCGTTGGTATGCCCTGCCGAGGGCAGGATATTCCGCTTAGAAAGATAGCTGCAAAACTCGCCGTTTCTATCATTTTCAGGCGCGTACGTCCAACGCGCGATACTATCCCCATACTCCTCGACTAAGCTTTCGTAGTCCTCCCGAATGGGCGGTGTAATGAAATCGGGGCACTGCGCGCCCGCCTGCTTTTCCGACAGATACGGTCCCTCCAAGTGTGCGCCAAGGATATTTCCCTTTGCCTTTCCACTCTTTTTTGCTTTTGCGATGTTTCTCACAGCCGCTTTCATGGTCGAAAAAGCGCCCGCGGAAACAGTCGGTAAAATCGTGGTTGTACCATGCGTCAAATGATAGTTACAGCCCTCGATAACGTCCTCGACCGTACTATTCATAAATGCGTATCCGCCTGCGCCGTGGGTATGTATATCAATAAACCCTGCGCTGACGTATTTCCCTGTAAAATCATAGCATGTATCCGCAGGCTTATCCTCTGTCGTCACCTCGACAATTTTTCCATTCAACGCGTACATGTACCCATCAAATAGCTTTTCATTGACGATAATTCTATTACTTTTAATCTTAATCATAATAATTTCGAGCTCTCGTTATCCAAGTACAAAACCGCATGTTCATGCGAGCGTAAAATACTCGCAGGACAATGCGTACCGATTTCCCCTCTCACCGTTTTGTATACAGCTTGCGCCTTGGTCTGCGCAGGCACAATACAAAAAAGATACGGCGCGCGGATAAGCGTAGGAACCGTCAAGGTAAGCGCGTGCGTGGGTACGTCCTCTATGCGCGCAAAGCAGCCGTCGTTTACCTGTTGCTGGCGGCAGATTTCGTCCAATGGTACCGCCTTTACCGTTTTCGGGTCGTTAAAATCCGCAACGGGAGGGTCATTGAAGGCAATATGTCCGTTTTCCCCAATCCCCAATACGACTATATCCGTAGGATTTTCCTCTAAAAGCTTTCCATAGCGCGCGGCTTCCAGCTCTGCATCGCTCGCGCTTATGTCGATATACTGCACGCTCTTAAACGGAACTAACCCGAAAATATGGGACTTCAAGAAATTTCCAAACCCCTGCGGTGCATTCTTATCCAGACCGATATATTCGTCCATGTGATAGGCATTGATACGTCCCCACTCGATACTCTTATCCTCGACAAGGGACTTCAAGACGTCCTGCTGCGAGGGCGCTGCCGCAAAAATCATATTGATTTCCGATTTCGCAGACAAAAGCTCGGCAATCTTTGCCTTGATTGCCTTTGCTGCATCCTCGCCCATCAATTTTCTGTTTTCATAAATTTGTACCTGCAATTTGTCTGCTTTAAAGCTTCTCACTCTACACCTCGTACGCCGTCTTTCTCAACGGCGTTTTTGAAATATTCCACCCAAGTGTCCGCCAACACTTTCGCGCCCACGACCGTAGGGTGTATGCCGTCATATAATAAATATTCGGCTTTTTTCTCATGCAACGTATCGTCCAAAACCTTTTGAAAGGAAAGAAAATATAATTGATACTCCTTCGCCAAGCGTTCAACGATTTCCGCAAAACGGTATACCTTATCGTATTTTTCAAAATGCTCGTCTACCCCATAGCCGTGCAACACGAAAGGCGCGCACAAAACAATTTTCGCATTCGGTAAATGGGCTTTCGTATCCTCAATCAATAGCCTATAAAGCCGTTCCCAACGTTCGCAATCGATTCCGTTGTTCTGCGTAATCTCGTGCACGACGTCATTCACACCGATGAGGATATTCACAACGTCGGGTTGCTCGTTCCAAACGTCCGATTTTACGCGCGCGTATAAATCCGCAAGCTGATTCCCTGCGATTCCGCGATTGACAATTTGATATTTTTCATAATCTTCAAACTGCAATTTCCCTGCCACGAAAAACAGAAAACCGAAGCCATAGCTCCAAGGCATGCCCTCCGCATCTTTATGATGATACATATCGGTGATACTATCGCCGAAAAATACAATTTTCATCTCTCTACAACAATCCTTTTAATTTTTCCACCGCGTCCGTAAACGCCAGCTCTTGATTCTCGTATTTATAAGGGTTTTCAAAGGTTTTTCCAACGAGTGCGTTCAACCCCGAAAAGGTCTGCAAATGCGGCTCCAACGTAATAAAGGTATCCTTTGCGCCGTTCGCCTTGTAATCATTTAAAATCTCGCCGATTCGCGCCTCGCCCTTGCCGGCAGGTACGATTGCCCCTGCATACAAAGAGTCTTTGATATGGAAATACTCGATATGCTTTTGCAAAAGCTGATATGCAGCAAACGGCTCGTAGCCGTCCAAAACAAAATTCCCCATATCTAACACGCATTTCAGCCTGCCGCCGAAATATTCTGCAAGCTCTAAGCATTTTTCAGGGCTTTCGCCATAGATTAACGCCTCGTTTTCATGACAAAGCGTCACACCGTATTCTTCGGATATTTTCAACAGCTTTTCGAGTTCATCAAATACCTGCCCCCTGCATTCTGCATGAGTTTTGCCCTCGGGAAGATAAAAAGAGAACATACGGATATTCTTCACACCAAGCATATTTGCCGTCGTAAACACACGTCTTGCCGTATCCAAATGTGCGTCCAAATCTCCGTCTAAGTTTACCTTTCCAAGCGGAGATCCGATTGCGGAAACACGAATCCCGAAATCGTCCAATTTCTTTTTAGCTTCCACAACCTCTTGCTCCGATAAAACGGAAACGTTCTTTCCGTCCACGCCGCGCATTTCCATATACGCAATCCCGAAGCCGTTCAAGGCTTTACACTGTTTTTCAAGATTTTCAGAATACTCGTCCGAAAACGCCGACAAAATCAATTTTGCCATTTATATCTCATACCTCCTAACTGGTACCTCTTTTTTTGTTTCCAAGGATTCATTGACCGCATTCATCACGAACACGGGCGCAATGAATTGATGATAAGAGAGTCTCTGCTTTGCACCTTGCAGTAAGGAATAAAACTCCGCGAACTCCGCTTTAAAACAGTCGCTGTCCTCCGTGATAGGGAATTCAGAGCCGTGTACGTGATGTTCTGAAACACGCATTGCATAATAGCAAGTAAAGTTCTGATCCACGTACAAGCCCGTAACGTCATAGTCT
>JAFUMY010000117.1 GCA_017482415.1 Clostridia bacterium | reverse complement strand
ATAGTTTTCACACGCGTATTGAATCGCTTCCGCAGCGCATGCGGTACGGAAGGTGATTTCCGCCGTGTTAATGCCATTGTTTTTAAGTGCCGTCAAAATTTTATCCGTTTCGGACAATTCTTTAATGACGACTACGGGAACATATTTTTCCATAATTAGCCTCCATTTCACTTATTATACCATACGGAAAAAGAACTGTCAATTTTTAAAAAATGCTTTTCTGCATAAAAATAAATATTTTTATTTTTCAGCTTCTTTTGCTACAAAGTTCTCCGATTCCTCATCGAATCTTTGCAGATTTCCCCCGTCCGTCCAAAGCCGTTCGAGATGATAGAAAAGCCGCGTCTCGTCGTTAAAAATATGCACGATAACATCACCGTAATCAATGACCGCCCAACGCCCGTCGCGCACGCCCTCGGTGCGAGAAGGCACAAGCCCCAAATCCCTCTCGACGAGCTCTTCTACCCTTTCGCCCATCGCACGAATCTGCGGCGCATTGCTACCGCTTGCAATAATGAAATAATCGCAAAGATCGGTCTTTTCGCGCACGTACAGCGCAACGATATCCTTGCCACGCTTATCCGCCAATGCCTTGCATACCGCAATCGCCAAATTCTTACTCGTAATTTCCGCCATATATTTTTCTCCTATATCAAGCTTTATTTTTATAAAATTCATAGGCAAGTGCCGTCAGCGCAAAGACCTCCGCACCCTTTTGCTTTAAAAATTCTAACGTCTGAAATAATGCCTCTTCTAAGCATTCATCAAGACCCTGCCCCCGCCAAAACAGTCCCCGAAGCACATCCACACCTTCATAAGAACGCTCTTCCTCCAGCATGTCCGCAAGAAAAATCAGTTTCTCCAACTCGCTCATATTCGGCCTGCCGCTCGTATGATAACGTATTGCATTAAGCAGGTCTTGGTCCACGATTCTAAAATGCTTTTCCGCAACGTAGGCACCCATAAACTGATGGGCGACGCTATGCGGTACCTTTCCCCAAGCCTTAGGCATCGTAAAGCCCTCTAAATAGGGAGAATCCACGGGCAAGTTTTTCGCGCAATCATGAAAAAGAGCCGCTTGAATCGCCGTACCTTCGGGGATACGCAGCTTCAACGCACGCGCTGCCGCAAGCTGCGCTACGCGTACACTATGCGCTCTACGTTCGGGTTTTTCTAAGGCAAGCGCCTCTCTTGCGCCCTCGATATAATACAGACCTTTATCCCGTATATATTCCGCAACCGACATGGGCATATACGGCGTTAAATCCATACCTGCCCCCGCCATTACGCGAATTTTCGTCGAAGAAACATCCGCACCGTTGTAAGCGATTTGCGCGAAGTTTTTACCGAATTTTTGATAAAAGCTTTGCTCTTCTTCCAACCACCAACCGTTTCGCTCGTTTCTACCGCAAACGGCAAGCGTTGCGTTGTTTAAAATATCCTCGGGCTCTTTCCACGTCGGAAAATCCCGAAGCATATCCCCACCGACAAGCCAAAACAGCTCGGCTTCAGGGTATTCCTCCTTAAAATGCCGACAGGTGAGATAGGTGTAGCTTGTCCCACCCTGCTCCATTTCGTAGTCGCTGACCTCTACCTCAGGCATTTCAGAAAACGCCAAACGGCACATCTGCAAACGGTCCACGTCCGAAGAAAGGGTTTTCCAAGGCTTATGCGGCGGTTTTTTCGCAGGCATAACAAGCAGCTTATCCAGGCGCAGGCTGTTAATCGCCGCGCGGACAAGCGCAATATGCTCTCTATGCACAGGGTCAAACGACCCACCGAAAATTCCAATCCTCATTCTATTCTTTCCTTTTGAAAACCGCTTACGTACATTATACTATATGTTTGTTCGTTTTTCAAGTCTAAAAACCAAAAAATCCGTCAAAAATCTAAACATGAAGAAATCTGCTTTTATTTCCGACGTTATTTTTACATTTTTATCAGGCACTTTACTCACCCTTTGCCTATTTCGTTATCTCGGCGCGAGCTTTTCCATTGCCATCTGCCTTAGCTTACCTTGCGGAATCCTACTTGCCGCCGCTTTCGCCGCCTATCGGCAAAGCAAACGCAAGACCGTATTTTTAAAACGCTCTGACGAGGCGCAAAAGGAAAAGCTACTGCTCCATCTCGCCCTACTTAGCGACGAGGCAAAAACCAATTTTTTTAAGGAGGTCTTTTCCACCCATTCGCCAAGCGAACGAAATACGGAGCAAATACCTCCACCCATCCATAAATTCGGCAGGCTGCGATTGCATACCCCCACTGAATTTTATTTCCTGCATTTTCGAATGCACCCCGTTACCGCAGATGAAATCGCATCCATCTCCCGATTAAAAACCGGCAAAGCGCGCACCCTATTCTGCGCGCAAATCGAGGACAGTGCATACGCGCTTTGCGAAAAGCTTGGTATCGAAGTAAAAACGGGCGCTGAGGTCTACCGTTTTTTAAAAGCGAACGAGGCGTTACCCAAAGAATATTTAGGCGAAGAAAGCGCCGAACGAAAACATAAGCGCCGCGTCCAATTATGGTTCTCGAAAAGCAATTCCAAGCGCTTCTTAATCGCAGGCACGTTGGTTCTTTTTACTTCGCTTCTCTCCCCATTTCCCTACTATTATCTCGTTTTTGGAGGACTTTTATTACTCGCCGCGCTCCTCATCCGTATCCTCGGTTACGAATAAAAACGCCCTACCCAGGTACGAGATTACGTCGCTTGCCGTCAAGGAATATTCCCCGATTTCTTTTACCGCAAGCTCCGCGGCAAGCCCCGCAAGATACGCACCGCAAAGCCCTGCTTTTAACGTATTTGCACCACTTGCGCAAAGACCTGCAATAAGCCCCGATAATACGTCACCGCTACCCCCTTTGGCTTGGCCCGAATTTCCCGAACAGTTTAAAAAACTTCGCTCCCCATCCGTGATTACCGTTTCGTAATTTTTCAACAAAACCGACGTTTGATACGCTTTCGCCCAGTCGTTTGCAACATGCAGCGGCTCGGCTACGATCTCTTCCGTCTTTATCCCTGTGAGCCTTGAAAACTCTTTAACATGCGGCGTGATCAACACGTCGCATTTTTTATGAGAAAATAGGTCTTGCAGCTCCACCTTTCGGTATTCTGCCAAGCTGTTTAAACCGTCAGCGTCTAAAATCAATTTCCCTTCGTAATGCTTCAAGAGCCATTCTGCGCCTCGACAAACCGCCTCGGTAACCCCCATTCCCATACCGAAAGCCACCGAATCATAATCGCATAACATACGCATTTTGGAAGAATCAAACAAGTAACGTTCCCCCTCGCATACCGAAACCAACAAAGCTTCGGGGGCTTTGAGAATATAATACGGCAGAATTTTTGCAGGCACAAACAACGTCGTATACCCTGCACCCGAACGCAGACAAGCCGCCGTTGCAAGATACGCCGCACCCGTATATTCCATGCTCCCTGCTACGATTGCCGCCCTACCGTAAGTCCCTTTATGCGATTCTCTTCTTCGCTTTGGTAAATATTCCTTCACGAGCCCTTTATCTATTACCGTATACATATACGCTCCTTTATAGCCTCAAAGAGACCTCTGCCGCAGTCAAACGACGGCGTTTTCCATCGATTTCCACAACCAAGCCCCCCGCATTATCCACGCAAACAAGGGTAGCAGGTATCGATTCACTGCCGATTATCACCTGCGCTTCCCTGCCCATATAACCAAGATAGCCAAGATAATCTTCCATGGAAAATTCTTTTGATAATTCTTCAATAAGCACCGCGCAAACCTCCTCCACCGAGAAGATTTCTCCTGTCTCCAACCGCATCGTCGTTGCAATCGGCAACAGCTCTTTTGGAAGTGTATTGCAAACGTTCAAGCCGATCCCCACAACCGAGGAACGGACAAAATTGCCCGAAAAGACGTTTTCGATAAGGATTCCACAGATTTTCCTATCGTTGACGTAAACGTCGTTCGCCCATTTGATAACAGGCTTCAACCCAAATCTACACAAGGTTTTACATACGGCGACCGCCGCCCCTGCCATAATCGAAAAGGCGTCCTTTGCCAAAAGCCCTTGCGGAAAACACAGTTTGGAAAGATACAAGCCGCCCTCCTCTGAAACGAACGAACGGCCTTTCGTGCCTCTACCGCCTGTTTGCCGCTTGGCAACAGCGATAAGCTCTCGCTTTTCACCACGCTTTAATTTCACGTATTCGTTGGTGGAATCAAGCTCGTCAAAATATTCGATTGTAGGTCTTTCTATCGCATTCATCGCGTACCTGCCTACTCCTCTTCAAGTTCTCCAAACGTTTTCAACGCCTGTTTTGCCACCTCGTAATCATAGCCTTTGCCCATAAGATAACGGTAGCCTTTTTGCAGATTCTGCACGTTTATTTCCTTTCCGCGCATATACTTTTGAAGAAGCGTTTTTGCCGCTTCTGCTTCCTGCCCCTCGTCAAGCGCGGAAAGCGCTTCGTCTATCGAACGCTCGTCAATCCCTTTACCGCGAAGCTCCATTCGAATGAGCCGTCCGCCCTTGTTTTTCGCCGCATGCTCTGCATATATTTCCGCATACTGCGCATCGTTGAGAAAATTATACGCGCGGAGCTTTTCTATAACGTAATCGGCAACGGCAGGTAAATATCCTTTTTTCGCGAGAAAGGTACGCATTTCCTTTTCCGTTTTATTCGTCGCCGACAAATGCGTTAGCGCCTTATCAAACGCCGTATTTTTCTCGCTTTCCAACTGAATCTCCGCAAGCCGTTCTTCCGTTACGACCTGCCCGACCTTCAAACGGTTTTTCACAAGCGTTT
>JAFUMY010000116.1 GCA_017482415.1 Clostridia bacterium | reverse complement strand
TGCACGTGTAGGTTGGTGTGATTGCCGAGGATTTGAATGGAATTTTTGTTTGCGCCCACCGTTCCGTCCGAACCGAGCCCATAAAATTTACAGGCAACGGTATCGGGGGTAGAAACGTCGTAATGGTTTTTTACATCCAAGGAAAGCTTTGTGCAATCGTCGGTGATTCCAACGGTAAAATGCCGTTTCGGCATTTCGCTTTTCAGGTTCTGGAATACGGCGTAGCACATACTCGGGGTGAACTCTTTTGAACCAAGTCCGTACCTGCCTCCAAACACCTCGATGTCCGTTCTTTTGCCTTCCGCAAGCGTTGCGCAAACGTCAAGATACAGCGGCTCGCCAAGCGAGCCTGCCTCTTTCGTGCGGTCGAGTACGGCAAGCCGTTTACAGCTTTTGGGCAATACGGCTAAAAATTTTTTTACGTCAAAAGGTCGGTAAAGTCTTACGACGATTACGCCCACGCGTTCGTATTCGCCGTTCATTTTAGCTACCGTTTCCTGCATAGTAAGCGCGCCGCTTCCCATGAGCACGGCAACCCGTTCGGCGTTCGGGTCACCATAATAATCAAAGACATGGTACCCACGTCCCGTGATTACAGCCACCCTGTCCATGACGTTTTGCACGACGTTAGGCAGGGTGAGGTAGTACCCGTTTGCCGCTTCCCGATTTTGAAAATACACGTCGGGATTTTGCGCCGTACCGCGCTGTAAGGGCTGGTCGGGGTTTAAAGCACGCGCTTTGAAACGCTCTACGTCCTTTTCATCGAGCAATGCGCGCATTTCCTCGTATTCGATTGCTTCGATATCGTTGATTTCGTGCGAGGTACGGAAACCGTCGAAAAAATGCAAGAAAGGCACGCTTGCTTGTAAACTTGCAAGATGTGCGATGAGGGCAATATCCATGACTTCTTGTACGGAAGAGGAAGCGAGCATGGCAAAGCCTGTTGCGCGCGCCGCCATGACGTCTTGGTGATCGCCAAAAATGCTCAGTGCATGCGTGGCGAGTGCTCGTGCGCTGACGTGGATTACGGTAGGAAGCAGCTCGCCTGCGATTTTATACATATCGGGCAGCATTAAAAGTAAGCCCTGGCTGCAAGTGTAGGTCGTGGCAAGGGCACCGCAGGTCAATGCGCCGTGTAGCGCGCCTGCAACGCCCCCTTCCGATTGCATTTGCGTGACTTTGGGGACTTCCCCAAAAAGGTTTTGTTTGCCTGCAACAGCCCATTCGTCCACAAGCTCCGCCATCGGTGAAGAGGGGGTAATCGGGTAGATTACTGCAAGCTCGGAAAAGGCATAAGAAACGTGTGCGGCGGCGCTGTTGCCGTCCATGGTCATTCTTGTCATAAGGACCTCCATTTTTATGGATAGTATTTGCGTTTTTTATGAAAAATACCGCATTTTTCACGAATCGTGTTTTTTTGTGTTTCTTACTCTTAAAAAGAGCAAGATTCAATACTTTGTCGTCCTTGACAAGGAATGCCGTTTTTTGTTATAATAAAGAATATAAAAGATAAAACGCTTCCAAACAAGGAGATAAGACATGAGAAAGGGCAGAGTAACAATCCCTACCGATGAAAATTATGTAGAGGGCACTCGAATCATTGCAGATAAATGGGGTGCAGACGCCGTCCGCGATTGCGACGGCACCCATCTTCCTAAAAACGCAAAAGAGCTCGCGGAAAAGGTGTATAACACCTATTTTGTTGTGCGTGGCGATAATGCTTGGGCGGACAAACACACGGACGAGTTGCAGAGCGTGCTTTTGATGACGGGACATACGTTGGCTACGGATACGACGCTTACTATCGAGCTTTTGAAGGGTTACTCGCGCGATCAGCTTGGCGTTAACGAAGAAAATCCTAAAAAATATTGGCAGGTATTCGACCGTACGACAGGGGAAGAAATTGCTTCTTGGGAGTACGTTGGAGGGGGGTATGTTCGCATTGACGGCACGAAACCCTATCATGAATATACCGTCAATTTCTTTGCAACGAATCTTTGGGATTCTACGCAAATGTATAATTACATAACCAACAATTGGAATATTGAAAAGCATAAGGTTATGGAGCCGAGATTTGAAGCCACGTTCGAGCATATTAAAGACAATATGCGCAAGTGGTGTGATGAAAACGAAAACGTCAACGTAGTGCGCTACACGACCTTCCTTTATCATTTCTTCCTTGTATTCAACGAAATCAATAAGGAAAAACACGTGGACTGGTTCGGTTATCCAATGACGGCTAGCCCTCGCGCGTTCGACGCGTTCGAAAAGGAATACGGCTACGTGCTCAAATCCGAGGACATTGTGGACGGTGGTACTTATCATAATAACTTCGTGAACCCCACGCCTAAGTTTAAGGATTATATGGAGTTTTCCGAAAAATACGTAACGAGAACGGTACGCGAGCTTGTGGATATTGTACACGCAGAGGGTAAGGAAGCCATGATGTTCCTTGGGGATTCGTGGATTGGGACAGAGCCGTACGGTGACTATTTTAAAGATATGCAGCTCGACGCGGTGGTTGGTAGCGTCGGCGGCGGTGTAACCGTGCGCATGCTTTCCGAAATTCCGCACGTAAAATATCATGAGGGTAGATTCTTGCCTTATTTTTTCCCCGATACCTTCTTCGAGGGGAACGAAGCGAATGCGATTGCAGAGCTCAATAGAAACTGGGTGACGGCAAGACGTGCGATGATGCGTAAGCCCTTGGACCGTATGGGCTTCGGTGGCTATTTGGCGCTCGCAGCGGAATTTCCTGGTTTTATCGACAGAGCGACGGAGATTTGCGATGAATTCCGTTCGATTTGCGATGCGGCGGACAACGCGAAACCCTATTCGGGCTTGACTGTCGCGGTGCTCAATGCATGGGGTAAAAAGCGTAGCTGGATGTGCCATATGGTCGCGCACGAGCTTTGGTATCAGCAGGTGTACTCCTATCAGGGGGTATACGAAGCCTTGTCTGGGCTTGGCGTTGACGTTCGCTTTATTTCGTTTGACGATATTAAAAAGAACGGAATCGATAAGGATATCGATGTGATTTTGAACGTAGGTGACGAGGGAACGGCATTCTCGGGCGGCGATTACTGGGCAGACGAGCAGGTGGTAACCTCGATTCGTAAATGGGTCGCAGAGGGCCACGGCTTTATCGGCGTAGGCGAGCCTACGGCAAAACAAATGGGCGGCAAGTATTTCCAGCTTTCCGACGTGCTCGGTGTGGACAGAGAAAAAGGTTTTACCCTTTCCGAAGACAAATACAATATTGAAAAGAAAACCCACTTCATCACGAAAGACGTCGTAGGGGATATCGATTACGGCGAAGGTATGAAGAACGTATATGCCTTGAACGGCGCAGACGTTTTGGATATCGACATTTCCCCGAGATTTAAACGTAACGTAAACGTTGGCGAGGTCAAGCTTGCAGCGAATGATTACGTACATGGTAGGGGGGTATATATCGCAGGACTTCCGTATAACCCTCAAAACGCAAGACTTTTGCTTCGCGCGATGTTCTGGTCCTGTCATAAGGAAGCTGAGATTGAAAAGGCATATTCGACGAACGTAGTAACCGACTGTGCCTACTATCCCGAATCGAAAAAATACGCCGTTATCAATAATACGTTTGAAGAACAAAAAACGACTTTCTACGACGTAAACGGCAACGCGAAAGAGCTTGTTTTGAAACCCAACGATATCGTTTGGATTCAAGAATAAGAACGTATACTTCGTCGTCGTTATAACGGCTTATTCAAATTGCAGAATACTTCAACAAATGGATAAGCCCCCCCAACTGGGGAAATCCCAAAGCTTAGACAAAAAAAATTAAATTGCGAATGAGTTCTGTATTATACAGGGCTCATTTCTTTGAGTTTGAGGAATACACTCTCAAATATTGAGAAAGTCAAGCATTATTCTCAAATTTTGATATACAATATCGTTGAGGATACAAGTATGGCATTAAAAGATAACTTGAAATTATTAAGGCTTGAGAAAGGGGTTGGGCAGAAGGACCTGGCGGAAACGTTGAACGTTTCAGTAAAAACGGTTTCGCATTGGGAAACGGGATATACCGAACCCTCCATTCAACAGCTTATTCAAATTGCAGAATACTTTGAATTAACCTTAGATGAATTGGTAAAAGACTAACACCCCGCGAGGGTGTTTTTCTTTTGGGCAATTCCTTAAAATGTGGCTAAAAGCCTTGAAAATAAAGAACTCTACTGTGAGTAGAGTTAAATTTGTCATATAGTAGAATGACAAAATGTTTAGATAGAGACGTATTTTAGAAAAAAAGGTTGTCTTTTGGAAAAAAATGAGATAAAATAGCGTTGTAGACAGGGCGAGGGCTTTGTCGAATTAAAAAAAGAGGTAATCAGCATGGCACAAAAACCCATCATTCCTATTTTTTATGCTGCGGACGGGAACTATCTTCCGTATTTGGCGGTTTCTTTAAACTCGCTGCAAGAAAATGCAAGCAAGGACTATCATTACGAGATTTACGTCCTGCATGCGGATGTGTCTGAAGAGGCGCAGCATGGCTTAGACGAATATGTTAGCGAGAACTTTTCCATTCGGTTTTTGAATATTGCCGAAAAGCTGGAAGAGGTGAAAGACGCGTTGTCTTTACGTGATTATTATACGGGGGCGACCTATTACCGTATTTTTATCGCGAGCATGTTCCCGCAGTTTGATAAAGCGTTGTATCTCGACAGCGATATCATCGTGCTTGGGGATATAAGCGAGTTGTATAATACGGAGCTTGGGAATAACCTTGTCGGCGCAGTACCCGACGGTGCGGTTGGCGCAGTGCCTGAATTCCGTCTTTATACGAAGGAAGCGTTGGGGATCGACGCGGATAAGTATTTCAATGCAGGCGTACTCGTTATGAATTTGAAGCAGTTCCGTGAAGAGGATTTCTACGGCGGCTTCTGCGCGCTTTTGAAAGCGTATAAATTCACCGTTGCCCAGGATCAGGACTATTTAAACGTATTGTGCAAGGATAAAGTTGCGTACTTGGGCGAAGAATGGAACCGTATGCCGATTGGCGGAGACGGGGATACGCCGAAGCTTATCCATTACAATCTTACGATGAAGCCTTGGCATTACGAGGGGACGCTTTTTGAAGAGCATTTCTGGAAATTTGCTCGTCGCAGTCAATTTTACGAGCGGATTCGCGGAGAACTTTTGCATTACGACCAGGCGAAAAAAGACCGTGATGCCGAATGTGAAAAGGGCTTGATTGCCTTGGCTGTGGCGGAAGCGCAGCGCGAAGATAGCTACGCAAAGCGTATAAAATAATAAAAACTCTCCCCGCAAGAAGCTTTCTTGTGGGGAAAATAACTCTTTAAGGCTATTTCAACTTGGTCTTATCTGTTACAGGACTTGACACGCGGTAAAAAAAGTTGTATAATAATGGGTGAAAAAAGCAAAAAGGAGCTAACCATGGACGAGATGAAGCTTTCTGAGGACCGTTTGGCGGTATTGAGAAAAATCGAGGAATACGAGCGGCAGGGTCGGTTTGACGAGGATGTAGAGGACGACCCCGAAGCACCCGAATTATTGCCTGAAAAGGTGGACTATCTTTGCAAAAAGCTGTCGAGTAAAATTTCGAGGAAGATTGCAAACTTTATCGGGGATCGGTATTTCCTTGACCTCATCAAAAAGGACGTGCTGGTCATAGACGGCGTTACGGGTGAGGAACATCTTTCGGCGTTGCAAAACGGCGCAATCGTTACCTGCAACCATTTCTCGGCGTTCGATAACTATATCGTATTCCACTGTATTCGAAAGGCGTTGCCGAAAAAATATCTCTATAAAATTATTCGCGAGGGGAACTATACCAACTTCCCTGGTTTGTACGGATTTTTATTCCGTCATTGCAACACCCTGCCCCTTTCGAGGAATCGCCGCACAATGATTAATTTTATGTCGGCGGTCAATACTCTTTTAAAGCAGGGGGAGAGCATTTTAATCTATCCCGAGCAGGGCATGTGGTGGAATTATAAAAAGCCTCGTCCGTTTAAAGTAGGCGGTTTCAAAATGGCGTATCGTGCAGGCGTACCCGTGTTACCTACCTTTATCACAATGACGGATGATGAACGCTTGGACGGTAGCGGATATCCGATTCAAAGACATACCTTGCATATCATGCCGCCGATTTATCCTGACCCTTCGCTTGGCGAAAAGCGCGGCGCGGAGAAGATGATGGAAGAGGCATACGCTTGCTGTAAGGCAAAATACGAAGAGGTGTATGGGATTCCCCTTGTATATACGACGGAAAAAGAAGAGGAATAATAAAAATGATATTATATTTAACGATTATAGCGGCGTGCGTATTGATAATTTCCGCAATTGTAACGCTCGTTAGCGGCTTGGGTTTTTTCTACGTGCTTGGCATGACGGCTTTGGCGGTAGTTGTGGTGATACTCGTGGACGCAATCGTGGCGACAGTGTCGAGATTATTGCCTGCAAAATGGGCGCGTCACGACATGAAAATTTTCACGGTTAAGGCTAAGGAAAAGAAATTTTACGAAAAGCTCAAAATCCGAAAATGGAAGGACAAAGTACCCGAAATCGGTCAGTTTACGGGTTTTAGAAAGAATAAAATCGTCGATCCGAAGAGCGTGGAATACCTCGACCGTTTCCTCTTGGAGGCGTGTTATGGCGAAATTGGGCATTTCTTCTCGGTGTTCTTTGGATTCTTGATTTTGTTGCTTTTCCCCATTTCAGGCATTTGGTTGAGCGTTTCGATTCCCGTGGCAATCGTCAATGCCTTGCTGAATCTACCCTCGCTGTTTATATTGCGATATAATTCGTATAAGCTTGAAATTTTAAGAAAAAGCAACTTAAAAAAGCAGAGCCGTATGGCGGCTGTGGAGTCGGTTGTGGCATAACGAAAAACGAATAAAAAAGCTCCGTAAAAATTTTACGGAGCTTTTTTTGCGCTTTTTTTCTGTAAAAGTAGGAAAAAGCTTGAAATTTCTTAAAAAAATATTAAAAATTTTCTTAAAAAAAGAGGAATTTTAATGGTTTTGTCGAATATATATAGTAGATTAAAATAAGAGAAAGGATTTTGCCTAATCGGCGGAGGGAAAATAGATGACTGAAAACAAAGAAACAATCAGCGTTCGTGAACGTGTATGCGCCAACGAAGAGAAGCTTTTGTCTCCGTATGCCGTGAAATCGTCCGCGTCGAAAGGCAGGGCGCGTGCAGAGGAAAGCTGTTTTTTTCGCACGGAGTTCCAACGGGACCGCGACCGTATTATTTATAGTAAATCCTTTCGCAGATTAAAGAATAAAACGCAGGTTTTCTGCGCGCCCGAAGGAGATCATTACATTACCCGACTCACCCATACCTTGGATGTTTCGCAGATTGCGCGTTCGATAGCGCGTTCCCTTTCCTTAAACGAGGACCTTGCTGAGGCGATTGCGCTTGGCCATGATCTTGGACATACCCCCTTCGGACACGTTGGGGAAAAGGTGCTTGGCATTCTCTCGTCAAAGGGCTTTTGGCATAACGAGCAGTCCTTGCGCGTGGTGGACGTTATCGAAAAAAACGGTCGGGGTTTGAACTTGACCTATGAAGTACGGGACGGGATTTTAGAACATAAAAGCTCGGGAAAGCCTGCAACGTTAGAGGGTGAGGCGGTTTCACTTGCCGACCGTATCGCGTATATCAATCATGATATCGAGGACGCGCTTCGGGCGGGGATTATCAAGACGGAGGATCTGCCTCAAAACGCCGTAAAGGTACTCGGCAACGCGTCGAAGGTGCGAATAAACACCGCGATACGGGATATTTATGAAAATTCGTTTGGAAAACCGTACGTGAAAATGTCGGACGAGGTGATGTCGGCGACGAACGAGCTTCGGCAGTTCATGTTCAGAAACGTCTACGATTATGCGAATAAGGCCATGCAGGACAGGGCAGAGCGTATGCTTACGCAGATGTTTGAATATTTCATGAAAAACGTAGAAAAATTACCCGATCCGTATTTCAAGCTGCTTGAAAACGACGACAAGGAACGGGTGGTTTGCGATTATTTATCGGGTATGACCGATCGGTACGCAATCAGCGTATTCGAGGGCTTGTTTATTCCCGAAACCTTTGCAATCGGAGGTGTGCGTTGAGCGCAGCAAAAGGACTGGACCCCGAATTTTTAAGGGCTCTCAAACAAAAGAACGATATCGTGGAAGTGATCCGCAGCTACGTAGCGTTGGATCGCAAAGGCGGCAACCATTGGGCATGCTGTCCCTTTCACCATGAAAAAACGCCCTCGTTTGCGGTCAACGAAGGGGAGCAGTTCTATCATTGCTTTGGTTGCGGCGCGTCGGGAGACGTTGTGGGGTTTGTGAAAGAAATCGAATCCACCGATTTCATGGGCGCGGTACGAATTCTTGCCGCGCGTGCGAAAATGACCGTCCCCGAAAGCAATTTCGATACCGAGAAAGCCTTGCTTATGAAAAAGAAGCGAGATGCGATGGCAAAGATTATGCTCGATTCTGCGAGATTTTATCTCTCGAATTTGTACAGCGGTGATTCCCGTGCGAGTGCGCATTTGCAGTATATCGCCAACCGAAAATTACAGCCCACGACGGTTAAGAAGTTTGGGCTGGGGGCATCGTTGGATTTCTATGATTTACCCGATTACCTTGCAGGGAAAGGCTATTCGAGGGAGGACCTTATCGATAGTGGCGTGTTGACGGAAAGCCGTAGCGGTCGGCTTATCGATTCGCAGGGCGGACGCTTGATTTTTCCCATCATCAACGCATTCGACGAGGTGGTGGCGTTCGGCGGAAGATTGCTCGAGAAATCCGATTTCGCAAAATATAAAAACACCAAAGAAACGATGCTGTTTAATAAGAGCAAAACGCTCTACAACATCAATCTCTTGAAAAAACTTAAAAGAGAAGAGCCGATAAATAACGTGATTATCGTCGAGGGCTACATGGATACCATATCCCTCTATCAGGCGGGATTCAGGAACGTAGTCGCGTCCATGGGTACCTCGCTCACGAAAGACCAAGCGCGGCTCGTGAAGCGGTATTCGGAAAACGTGCTCATAAGCTACGACGGCGATTTCGCAGGACAGAAAGCGGATTTAAGGGGCTTGGAAATTCTAAGCGACGAGGCTCTGCACGTGCGCGTGGTACCGATGCCCGAGGGGCTTGACCCCGACGACGTGGCAAAGCAGGGTGCGGACGCCTATCAAAAATGTTTGGATGCCGCGATGCCGCTTATTGATTATAAAATCCATGCGACAAAGCGGAAGTTTGACCTTTCTAAAACGGAGGAAAAACGCAGATTCGTTACGGAAGCCTTACGGATTGTTTCTCAAGCGGAGAGCGAGAGCGTAAAGGAAGAGCTTCTTCGAAAGCTTCATACGGAAACGGGAATCACCTATCACGCGTTGGAACGTGATTTGCACAACGTTTCCAAGGAGAAAAAAGAACCGGAAACGAGTCTTCCTGCAACCAAGCTTTCAGAGGCTGCGGCAGGCACGGACAAGCAAAAGAAGGCGGTGCGCTTTATTTTGGCGGCGAAGTTGTTCTCCGCGCCGTATGCAAAGGATTATAATCTTCGTAACCTTTCCTTGGAGGACGAGACGGATAAAACGGTAGCTGCGTATATTATCGATCGAGAGGAAAAGGGAGAGCGTATTCGCCCTAGCGAGCTGTTTGAGGTTTTGGACGAGGGCAGCGCCGAGTTTAGCGAAATTCTCGACCTCAATTACGGAGACAAGCTTTCAGGCGAAATAGCGGAGCGTTTTTTTGCCGACAGCGTGAAAACGCTGGAAAGGGAATCGATTGAACGGGAGATTACGCGGCTCAACGCAGCGTTTGTCGAGGAGACGGACGAGTCGAAGCGCAGGGAAATCACAAAACAAATCGGTGCGTGCATTCAAAAACGCAACCGCTTAAAAAAGTAAAAACACAAAAGAAAAAAACAACGGATGTTTTGATAATAAACGGAGGATAAAAGATGAATATATCCGAGCAGAAACTCAATGAAATCGTAGAGGGTATCGTTGCCGACTACGGAAAGAAGGGCAGTATTTCCACCAACGCTTTGTGCGATGTGATGGAAAAACACGACACGAACGCGGCGCAAATCGACTTTGTCTACAAAGCACTTAACGAGGCGGGAATCCAGATTGTTGACGAGGATCAGCGCGATCGCGAGCTGTTCGAGCAGGCACTTTCCGATATCGGGTTGGACGACCCCGTAAAGATGTACTTGAAAGACATCGGTAGGGTACCCTTGCTTTCGGCGGATGAGGAGGTCGAGCTTGCAAAGCGCATGCAGGAAAACGACGAAGCAGCGAAAAAACGTCTTTCCGAGGCGAATCTTCGTTTGGTCGTTTCCATTGCAAAACGCTACGTCGGGCGCGGCATGCTTTTCCTTGACCTGATTCAAGAGGGCAACCTTGGGCTTATGAAAGCGGTTGAGAAATTCGACTACCAAAAGGGCTTTAAATTCTCCACGTACGCAACGTGGTGGATTCGTCAGTCCATTACGCGTGCGATTGCCGATCAGGCGCGCACGATTCGTATTCCCGTGCACATGGTAGAAACAATCAATAAGCTCACGCGCGTACAGCGCGTACTCTTGCAGGAGCTCGGCAGAGAACCGACCCCTGAAGAGATTGCGGAAAAGATGGGCGTAACCGAAGACCGTGTTCGCGAGATTCAGAAAATCGCGCAGGACCCCGTTTCCTTAGAAACGCCAATCGGCGAGGAAGAGGATAGCCATCTTGGTGACTTTATTGAGGACGAAAAGACGACAACGCCTAGCGATTCGGTTGCGTTTACGATGTTGAAAGAACAGCTTTTGGGTGTGCTTGATACGCTCACGCCGCGCGAAGAAAAGGTGTTGCGTTTGCGTTACGGTATCGACGACGGCAAGCCCAGGACCTTGGAGGAAGTAGGTAGAGAGTTCAACGTTACCCGTGAACGTATCCGTCAGATTGAGGCAAAGGCGTTGCGTAAGCTTCGTCATCCTTCGCGCAGCAAGAAATTAAAGGATTTTCTTGAATAAGAATGGGCTACGGGAAACGTATAGATACGCTGTGTTCCCTTTTAGAAGGAGCGGAAACCTTTGCAGACGTGGGTTGCGATCACGGCTATTGCTCGGAATACGTGCTTAAAAATAAGCTTTGCGAGCACGTGATTCTTTCCGACGTTAGCAAGGGCAGCTTGGAAAAAGCGGAGCGTTTACTTGCACCGTATATTCGCTCGGGGAAAGCGATTTCGGTGCTTGGCGATGGGTTCGTCGGTGTGCCAAACACGGTGGACGAGGTGCTGATTGCCGGTATGGGCGGACATGAAATCGTTTCAATTTTATCCCATAAAAGGCATGGCTTTATGCCCAAACGGTTTGTCTTTCAGCCCATGCACGACTCGGAAAAGCTGCGTCGTTATATTTTAGAAAACGGTGGGTATATCGAAAGGGATTTTACCTTCCGCGATGTGAAATTTTACGACGTAATCGTGGGCGGCAGGGCGACTTCCGAAAAGCAAACGGCTCCGTATACGGACGCGGAATACGAGTTCGGTCGGGAGAATTTGCAGCGCATGCCCGATGGCTTTACGGAACGCACGAAAAAACAGATTCGAAATCTTGAAAAATATTTAAAAGAGCCGAATCTGCAAGAGGAAAGCAAAATAGAGCTTTTAAAGAGAAAAGAACGCTTGCAAGGAGTGTTGAACGGTGAAATTAAGTGAGATATACGAACTTGCAGACTCGATTGCGCCGAAAAAATTGAGCGACGAGCTTTGCGAACGGTATAACCATTACGACAACAGCGGCATTTTGGTGGATTGCGGTGAGGAGATCAAAGGAATGGTCTTTTCTCTCGATTTGTCGAATGCGGCAATTGATAAAGCACTTTCGACGGGTGCGAATTTGATTATGACCCATCATCCTGCCATTTATGGTAAAATCGGCAGTATCCGTTACGACGACGGCGCATTGCTTGGCGGGAAATTGATTCGGTGTATCAAAAACGGAATTTCCGTTTTGTCCATGCACTTGAATTTAGACGCGGCAAAGGATGGAATCGACGAGAGCTTGATGGAGGGCGTATTGCTTGCGGCGGAGAAAACGACGGGGGCAGGTACGGGACGAATCGAAGAATGTAAAGCAAACGCCACGTATATGCAAACGGTATCCGAGGGCGGTTACGGTCGGGTATACGACCTGCCGACGATTGAATTTTCTACGCTCGTTGAAAATATAAAAACGGTGTTTTCTACCGAGCGTATCGAGGCATACGGCAATGGCAAACGGATTTCGCGTGTGGCGAGCTTTTGCGGTGCAGGCGTGGACGAGGGCTCGATTGCGTTTGCAAAGCGCATGGGCGCCGACGCAATCGTTTCTTCCGATTTCAAGCATCATTTGATTGCTTTGGCGCAGGAGTCGGGCTTGGCAATTATTTCGTTGACGCATTTTGCGTCCGAAACGTACGGTTTTAAAAAATATTATGAAAAAATCCGTCGGCAAACGGAAATTCCCTGTGTTTATCACACGGACGATAATTTGCTTTGACGGGAGGGAGATATTATATGTCAGTACAGGCTATTTTAAACTATCAGGAAATCGACACGAAGCTTTATAAGCTCGAACGTGAGCTTGCAGGCTCGGAGGAGAGAAAGGAATACGTTAAGGTGAAGAAGTTTTTAGAAGCTGCGCCTGAAAAACTCGATTCCTTGGAAGTAAAAGCAACGGCGTTGAAAACCGAAGCTGCGGAGATTTCCAAAAAATACGCACAGACGGAAGAGACGTTAAAGGATTTCGAGCATTTAGACGAGCTCGTGACCGGCGGCGCGGATATTGCGTTTTATAAAAAGAAAGCGCAGTCGATTGTGGAGCAATTGAAGAAGCTGAAAGCAGACCTTGCTACCTTGACGGCGAATATCAAATCGGTAGACGCAGAATACCAAAAGCTGAAAAAGCAAGTTATCGCAATGCAGAAGCAGTACGCAGAAGCGTCCGAAAAATACAAGGAATTGAAGGCTTCTAAAGACGGCGAGAAAAAGGCAATCGAAGCAGAGCTTCAAAAAATTGCAAAGGAGGTTTCGCCCGATCTGCTTACGCTGTATCTTACCAAGCGCAAGGAAAAGATTTTCCCTGTCGTTGGGGAATTGACGAGCAATCGTTGCCCTTATTGCAGTATGGAGCCGCCTATTGCGGCAAGAAATAAATTGACGGGCGGTGGCACGATTGAGTGCGACAACTGTCATAGAATTATTTGCAGTAAATAAGGCGCAAAAGCTTTGCTTTTTGCATAGGATATACCGTGCAAAAAGTAATCGCAAAAATTTATCTTAAACATATTCAAAACAACGCAAACATATTTCGTTCCCTGGTGAATGCAAAGCTTTGCGCGGTGGTTAAGGCGAATGCCTACGGTCACGGCGCAGAAGAGGTAGTGGGGGCTTTAAGCGGAATTGCGGACGTGTTCGCAGTCGCGCTTATCGACGAGGCGAAAAGAATTAAAACCGCCGCTTGCGGCAAGGAAATTCTTGTTTTTACGCCGCCGATAAACGAAGAGGAAGCGTTTGCGTTGGCGGCGGACGGTTTTAGCGCAAGCCTGCCTAATCTTTGGACGGCAAAGCTTCTCTCGCGAGTTTGCGCGAAGTACCGCTTGCCACTGAACGTACATTTAAAAATCAATACGGGAATGAACCGTTACGGAATGGATATACAGTCGCTTGGAAAGGTTTGTAAATTTTTGCAAGATGATCCGTTTGTTCGGGTAACGGGGATATATTCTCATCTTTGCGAATGCGAGCGGGAACGCGCGGAACTTCAACGTAAGCTGTTTTTGCAAAGCGAACGGCTTTGTCGGCGGTATTTTCCGGGAGTGATAGCGCATTTAAGCGCAAGCTACGGCGCGACGCTTGGAAAGGAGTTTGCCTTTGATATGGTTCGGATTGGCTTGGGCTTATACGGCTATCAGCCGTGTGGCTCTGAAGAGAGCCTGCCATTGCAAAAGGGCATGGAGGTATTCGCGCGGACGATAGTGAATAGGAAGTATACTTTTGGCGGTGCGGGCTACGGCGCGGCGTTTTCTGAGCGGGAAAAGGCGGAAACCGAGCATTTGTCTGTCTGTCGGTTTGGATATGCGGACGGATATTTGCGTTCGAGGCAGAACGGCGTTTTGGGGTTCGAGCAAAACGCAGGGAATCTGTGCATGGACGCTTGCATTCGATGTAATACATCAAAGCGAGGGACGCTTGTTCCTATTTTGACGGACGCGGCGGAAACGGCATTGTATACGGATACGATTCCGTATGAAGTTTTATGCGCGGCAACGAGGCGCGCGGAGTTTGTCTATGAATAATACGTCGTTGCGTTTTCTTGACGGCTTGGAGCAGAAAACGGTGGAAGAACGGAAGAACGCTCTGCGTAGTTACATGAAAGAGCGCAGAGGAAATAATGAAAATCGAGACGTCAAAGAAAGGCTCTTGATTGAGAATTTCTATCGGGCGATGTTTGGGAATTCGATGGGGGCAGGTACGCGTTTAAATGTGTTTGTGTATCTCTCGTTCTCCTCGGAAGCACCTACGGACGGCTTGATTGAACGATTGCGCTTGGACGGGCATAACGTATATTGTCCACGTATTGAAAAGGGAGAAATGCAAGCGGTTTTGTACGGCGAAGATTTCACTCTTTCCTCGTATGGGATTCGAGAGCCGATTGGCGAAATTTACGGGGGAAATATCGACGTTGCCGTATTGCCGCTTTTGGCGGTGGACAAGCAAGGGCATCGTCTTGGCTACGGAAAGGGATATTACGACCGCTATTTGCGGCTTCGTCCAAAGATGAAGCGCATCGCGTATGCGTTCGATTTTCAGGTGTTAGACAGCGTGCCTTGCTCCGATTTGGACGAAAGCACGGATATGATAGTTACCGACAAGCGGATAATCGCTTGCGATTGCAAAAGAAAAATTTTGGGAGAGTAAATATTATGACGAAAGGAACAGTCAAAAAAGAGCTGAAGAAATTCGGCAGATACGTATGGGAGCTGTTTAAAGCTTCGCTGCCCATTGCGTTTATGTTTTTCTGCGCCGGCACGATTTTGATGATGCTGACGATGAAAGGCGAGAAATTACAGTGGAACGGCTCGACGCTTACTTGGACGTTGGTTTGCGGTATCGGCGGGGTCGCGTATGACGCGCTTGTGAGTTGGGCAAACGGCGGCACGCATTATGAAATGCTCGTTTCGGGCAACGTCAAGCGTATTTCCGCGGAACAAATGGGTGAGGGATATCGCATTTCTTCACATAAAGAAGCAAAGGAATACCGTGTATGGAAAGGCTTTGCAATCGGCGCGTTTGCAGCGATTTGGTCGCTTGTATTCGGTTTGGTTTTCAGCTGTAATCAGGCGGAAATCAATTCGGGGGATATGCGTAAGGGCTTGGCAGTGCTCGTGCTGCTTGGATTTTTGTTGTCGGGTTGGTCAATCCTGCCGTTCTATTATTTGAATGCAGTTGGCAAAACGGTCAACTATTTCTGGACGCTACCCTTTGCGTTGATTCCCATTGTCATTACGGGCGCGTTCTATATCATCGGCGCATATTCGCGTAGAAATAAGCGTCTTCGCGAACAGGCAATCGCGGCAAGAGCCGCGGAAGCGGAAGCCAACAGAGAGAAGAAAATTAACTATGGTGCGTTGCCTGGTACAAAGCCCAAAAAACGCAAAAAGTAATAGGCAGGTACGCGATGAATTTTTATCGCTACCCAACGGAGTATAGGAAATATGAGGATAATCGGCGGAAAATATAGAAGTAGAGTGCTTGCGGAGTTTGCAGGCGAATCGGTGCGTCCGACTTCGGATCGGGCAAAGGAATCGCTTTTTAATATTCTCGCCTTAAAGCTCTACGGCGCACGCGTGTTGGATTTGTTTGCAGGTAGTGGCTCGCTTGGCTTGGAGAGCTTATCAAGAGGTGCGAAAGAGGTTGTATTCAACGATTGCGCAAAGGATAGCTTGGCGATTTTAAAAAAGAATTTGGCTGCTTTAAAAATCCCCGTCGGTGGAGAAGAAGCAAAGCTTCTTAATTTTGATTTCCTCGTTTGCTTGGAGACGGTGAGAGGACAATTCGACTTGATTTTTCTCGATCCGCCTTATCGGTTTGATTACGGGGAAAAAGCACTTTTGAAGATAGCGGAAAAGGGTTTGCTTTCAGAAAACGGAATCGCGGTATACGAACGCGACCGCCCGTTCGAGGGCGAGATTGCAGGCTTAGAAAAGTACGACGAGAGAAAGTACGGTAAGACCTACATGACCTTTTTTAAAAGAGGATGACAATGGAAAATAAGAAGAAATGTATTTTTGCAGGTACGTTCGATCCCCCGACGTTGGGGCATAAAAACGTCATTGAAACCTGCCTGAAAATGTTTGATGAAGTGGTGGTGGCATTCCCTGTAAATCCTACGAAAGAACCGTATTTTTCGCTTTCGGCGCGCAAGGAGATGCTCACGCTGATGTTCCCGAACGAATCCCGTATCCGTTTTGTAGAAACGGACGGCACGATTGCGGAATTGTTAGAAACGGAGGGTACGGAGTTTTACGTAAGAGGACTCCGCAATTCGACGGATTTCGATTACGAAAACGCGAATTTTTACGCGACCAAGAAATTATTTCCCAATGTCGAGGCAATCTATTTGCCTTGCCCGCAGGAGCTTATGCACGTCAGCTCGTCTATGGTGAAAAATAGCTTGCGGTTCCATACGCCGATTGACGAATACGTAACCCCCGAAGTGAAAAACTATATTGAAGAGAATATGAAAAAACAAAAGTAAAGGAGTATAGAAAAATGTTGGAAAAACAGTATTTCATTCCCGAGCCGGAGGAATTCATTGCTGAAAAACCCCTGACTCCCGAACTTAAAGCAATCAAGAAAGTACGCGACGAAGAAATCCGTGACGTAATCGCAGGCAGAAGCGACAAAATGCTCGTCGTAATCGGGCCCTGTTCTGCGCACGAGCCTGCGCCTACCCTTGAATACATTTCAAGACTTGGAAAATTGAACGATAAGGTCAAGGACAAGCTCGTTATCGTGCCTCGTATTTACACAAACAAACCCCGCACGAAGGGGGTAGGCTACAAAGGAATGTTCTTGCAGCCCGACCCTGAGGGCATGGCAGATATCGTGAGAGGTATTCGTAGTATCCGTGCGTTGCATCTTGCCGCGATGAATGAATCGGGCTTGACGGCAGCAGACGAAATGCTCTATCCCGAAAATACGGCATACGTAGAGGATTTGTTGTCCTACCACGCGGTCGGCGCGCGTAGTGTAGAGGATCAGCTTCACCGTCAAGTAGCGAGCGGTATCGATGCGCCCGTTGGGCTTAAAAACCCCATGAGCGGTAATATTATAGCTCTTGTCAACTCGATTTTTGCGGCGCAGAGCCCTCAAATCTTTAAATATAGAAACTATCAGGTCAGCTCGGACGGGAATCCCTATGCACACGCGATTTTGCGCGGTGGTGTAGACGGTTCGGGTATGGACGTTCCGAATTTCCATTACGAGACGGTTATGCAGCTTGCAGAGCTCTATAACGGTAGTAAGCTGGAAAATCCTGCAATCGTTATCGACTGTAATCATTCCAACTCGGCAAAGCAGTTCAAACAGCAAATCCGTATTGCGGAAGAGGTTATGCAAAACCGTCGTTTCGACGCGGATTTCAAGAAGATAGTCAAAGGCTTCATGATTGAAAGCTTCTTGGTGGAAGGGAATCAAAAACACGATGAAGTGTTTGGCAAATCCATCACCGATCCCTGCCTTGGTTGGGAGGATACGGAAAGACTTCTCTGCGATCTCGCAGAACAGGTATAAAGTTATTTACGATAGAGGTAAGTATGAAAATAGCATTTTTAGGGCCAGAAGGCAGTTATTCACATTTGGCGGCGAAAGAGTTTTTGAAATCGGAATCGACGGGCTCAGTTTCGGCGGGGGATTGGGATGAGTGCATTCCCTTTCGAAATTTCCCCGAGGTTTTAGCTGCGGTTGAAAGCGGTAGAGTAGACGCAGGGGCGATTCCCATTGAAAACAGCTTGCAGGGCGGCGTTTCACAGAACCTTGACCTTTTGCAATCGGTGGAGGGGCTGTACGCCGTAAAGGAATACGTTTTACAAATCGACCAGAGATTGATTTATAAAGAGGGCGTGAAGCTCTCGCAGATCGGTAGAGTCTACTCCCATCGTCAGGCGCTTGATCAGTGCGCAGGCTTTTTAAGTAAGGAAATGCCGTTTGCGGCTTTGCGTGAAACGGAATCGACGGGCTTTGGGCTCACGAAAGCCATGGAGGACGAATCGGGTAAAAGTGCGGCGATTGCAGGCGCGCACGTGGAAAATTTGCGTAAAGGTTTCGTGGTTGGCACGGAATCGATTTCGGACGAGAAGAATAACTTCACCCATTTCTTGTTGATTAAAAAGGGTGAACAGTATCTTCCGAAAACAAGCGAGCGCGTGTTCTTCTCCGCCGTTTGTCCGCACCGTCCCGGTAGCCTTTTAGAGCTGCTTGCAATTATTGCAAGATACGGCATCAATATGACGAAAATCGAGAGCCGTCCCGTGAAAAACCGTCCTGGAGATTACCGTTTCTTTATCGAAGCGGATTGTGATATCGGTTCGAATGAAGTGCAGGAAATGCTTTTTGCGATTCGTGAACACACTTTGGAGTGTAAGCTGTTAGGCGCATATTTCCGCGGTTAAACGTCAATAAACGTATACACGGTATACTTGCGACTAAAGGAGAAATATGATGAAAAAACTCGGATTGGCACTCGGCGCGGGCGGTAGCCGCGGCGTGGCGCACGTCGGTTTTTTACAGGCTTTGGAAGAAGAAGGGATTCAGCCCGATTATATTACGGGCTCGTCCATGGGCGCGGTCGTCGGCGCGGCGTATGCCGCAGGCATGTCGGCGCAAGAAATTAAAAGGATTGTTTTAGGGTTGCGGCTGCGGCGTTTGATTGCGCCGACGCTTGCAAAAGGCGGCATTTTCGGTACACGGAAAATGCGGAAACTTTTAGAAAAGTATCTTGGCGATATTTCCTTTGAGGATTTAAAAATTCCCTTCCGTTGCGTAGCGGTGGAGATTGGCGGCGGTAGAACGGTGGAGTTTTCCAAGGGGAAGCTTTTAGACGCTGTCATTGCCTCCGCATGTATACCTGGGGCGTTCCGTCCTTTGGAGAAAAACGGCATGCGTTTGGTAGACGGTGGAGTGCTTGAACGCGTACCTGCCTGCCGTGTACGGGATATGGGCGCAGACGTGGTCGTGGCGGTGGACGTACTCGGTTGGCGCAGAATGCCGCAAAAAAACACAGGGGTTATCAAGGTCCTTTTGGGGACGTTTGATATTATGGACAACTATCGCACGCAGTCCTATCGTGAGGAAAATCGGGATAAAATCGATTTTTGGTTAGAGCCTGAGCTTGGGGATATGAGCCAATATTCCTTAAAGCAAATCGCCTTTGCCTACGAGCAGGGATATGCGCTTGGAAAAGCGAACGCAATGGCGATTAAAGAGGCGTTGGAAAAATAGAATGTGGAGTATTCTATGGATTTATTTGATTTTAACAGAAATGAAGAAACGGCGAAACCGCTTGCCGAACGTATGCGCGCGAATTCCTTAGAGGAATTTATCGGACAGGCGCATATCGTGGCGGAGGGGTCGTTGCTACGCCGCGCAATTGCGAGCGACCGTTTGGGGAGCTGCATTTTTTGGGGCCCTCCCGGTTGCGGTAAGACCACGCTTGCGAATATTATCGCCCTTCGTACAAACGGCGAGTTTATTAAATTAAACGCTGTTAATGCAGGGGTTTCGGATGTAAAAAAGGCGGTGGAGCAGGCACGCGATAATCTAAAAATGTTCGGCAAACGCACCTATTTGCTTTTGGACGAGTGCCACCGTTTCAATAAAACGCAAAGCGATTCGTTGCTGCCCGCAATCGAGCAGGGCACGATTATTTTCATCGGCTCAACGACGGAAAATCCGTATGCATCCATGACGCCGGCAATCGTTTCCCGTTGCAGAGTGTTCGAGTTTAAGCGTTTGACGAATGCGGATATCGAGGGCGCGCTTGTGGCGGCACTGAAAAATCGGCATAAGGGGCTGGGGAAATTAAACGTTACGGCAACGGACGAGGCGATTTCGCATATCGCAAGAATGGCTGGCGGAGATCTTCGTTCTGCGTATAACGCTTTGGAGCTTGCTGCAATCACCACGCCGCCCGATTCGAACGGACAGGTAACGGTAACCCTTACGGATGCCGAACAGTCCATTCAAAGAAAGGCGCTTTCCTATAACGAGGATTCCTATTACGACTTTCTTTCGGCGTTTTGCAAATCTTTAAGGGGGAGCGATGCAAACGCGGCTTTGTATTATGCAATGCGCCTTATCGAGGGCGGTTGCGACCCTATGATGGTTGCGCGGCGCTTGGTCGTACATTCGGCAGAGGACGTCGGGATGGCGGATCCTCGCGCGTTGCAGATTGCAACTTCTGCAATGTATGCTTT
>JAFUMY010000115.1 GCA_017482415.1 Clostridia bacterium | reverse complement strand
CGACTATTTCGGCTATCCCGAATCGGAGGTTAAATTCTTTAAACAGGACATGGCGCCTGCCGTAGATTACGACGGAAAGATTATTCTCGAAAGCAAGGGCATGCCTGCGCTTTCCCCGAACGGTAACGGCGGTTGGTTTGCTACTATGAAGCGCGCAGGGCTCTGCGAGGATTTGCACGCTCGCGGTGTGGAATGGTTGAATATCTATGCGGTGGATAACGTATTGCAGCGTATTGCCGAGCCCGTATTTGTCGGTGCGACGATTTTGAGCGGGGTGAACTGCGGTGCGAAAGCGGTTTGCAAGACGGAGCCTTTCGAAAAGGTAGGGGTGCTTTGCTTGGACGGCGATCAGCCTGATATTATTGAATACTACGAATTGACGGACGAAATGGCGAACCTTCGTGATAAAAACGGGGATCTCGTTTATTCCTACGGCGTTATCATGAACTATCTCTTCCGTTTGACGAAGCTGGAAGAAATCGTGGATAGAAAGATTCCCGTACACATCGTTGAAAAGAAGATTGAATGTCTTTGCGAGGACGGCGTGACGAGAAAGCCCGAAAAGGAAAACGGTAAGAAGTTTGAAATGCTTGCGGTAGACTTGATTAAGCCTATGGGCAGCGTACTTCCTTTCGAGGTCGTTCGTGAAAAGGAGTTTGCACCTATTAAAAATAAGACGGGTGTCGACAGCGTAGAATCCGCGCGTGAGCTTTTGAAATTGAACGGAGTGGAACTTTAATGGCGACAGAACTTGAAGGGAATGAAAAGCTGCAACGGTTTATCCAGCTTCTTGCCGATCTTAACCACCAATCGGTGGAAATGATCAAGACGGGAAATATGGAGCTGTTGTATGCGATGAATGATACGGTGGAGGAAATGTACTCCATTCAGCACGAGGGCACGGAGGATGCGTATACCGCGATTGAGGAAGATGCGCAAATCATCTATAAAAACTTCAACGCAATGATTACGATGGTGCAGAGCAATGAAAATGAAAAGCTTGACACGGCAACGGTAAACGCGTTAAAGAAATTCCTGCATAATATTTTTGATGCGAACGTAAGAATCGTCATTGCCTACGGTTTGGCTTAAAAAATAGAATATTATAAAAAAACAAGGCACCCATGTACGAGATGAGTGCCTTTTTTCTTTGTGTATAGCGCGTGTGGTTAGAAGATATTTCCCAAATGAAAGGTGTAGAGCTGGGGGATATTTTCGGCGAGCCCTATAACGACCTCGATTTTAGGCAGGGCGGCGGCGTAATCCCCCGTATACAAGAACCCGACCGTTTCATCGAGCTGATAGTCGACTTCCTGCAAAGAATTGTGAGGGACCCAAACGTGCAAAACGTCGCGTTTTTTTCGCCAATATCTTTGTACGGTGATACCGTCTTGATAGGTTGCCGTGCCCGCTTCCGCTTTATGGCGCAGCGTTTCAACTGTTGCCCGAAAATCCCGAAAGGTTTCCTGTACGTAATTGATTTCAAAAAAGGACAGCCCGAAGATTAGGGCGAGGGTGATAAAAATACTCGCAATCGTACGTATCATAATTTCTCCTTGGAATTTACCATAATTTTTTCTCCCAGTTCAAGTGGAATACAGTGTATTTTCCTTTCCGCTTTTGCAGATAGATTTTTCCGTTCCCGTCCACGGTCATTACCAAAACGTTTTTCTCGTCATCAGCACCATGCTCTTTTAATATTCGTAAAAAATACTCCTTGGTGCGTCCCGTGCGCTCTAAGTTTCGCTTGTCGAATTTTCCCTCGTCAATCAAGATGACGGGCAGAGAGGTTTGTAGGGAATCGTAATTTTTTTTCGGTAGAGCCGAGAAAGTGCCCTCCGCCTCGTATAGCGCGTAATCGACCGCATCGAGAGAGAAATATCCCTCCGTGCGTAAGCTTTCAATTAGGTCGGAAACGTTTAAATTATTCTTTTTTAATTCGGTATCGTTCACACCGTTTTTGTTGAGCACGACGCTTGGGCTACCGCTTAATATCGTTTTGGCGGTGGAGAATTTCAATCCGACCACACAGACTAACTGATGTAAAAAATATACGGTCAAAATGGCAATTACGCCGTAGAGCAAAGGGATAGACGTATCCGCCATGGGAATGCAGGCGAGGTCGGCGATGATGAGGGTAATCACCAACTCATAGGGCTGCATTTCCCCGATTTGCCTTTTTCCCATTAGCCGCATAATGACGAGCAGGGTAATAAAAATAACGATTGTGCGGATAAAGATAAGTCCCATACCCGTATTTTGTACGAAGGTAAAAAAAATATACGACAAGCTAAGGTAAACGCTTGCCTTTTTTTATTGAAAAGCGTATAATAAAAATATAAACATACAAGTAAGAGTAGCTTCGGCGCGTAAAGTGTCACCGAACGGGACGTTGTCGGTGAACGAAAGGATTTTGCTCCTGCGGTGCCGTGGCGCGTCCGCTACAAAATGAAGCACCCATGTCCTAAACGAATAAAAAATACATAGGGCAGGTGCGCGTTGAATAAACGCGTATACGGTGCGAACCTTGCGGACCTCTCACGATGGGAGGTTTTTATTATGTCCGAAAAGACAAAGGCAACTTGGAGGGAAGTTTTATTCTCCAAAAACTTGGTGAAAAAGAATAAGAGCCATAAAATCGCCTATATTGCGATTATGACCGCGCTCAATATTGCAGTGAATGCGTTGGCGTCCTTGCCGCTCGGCTTCGAGATACTTTCACTGACAATTCTTAGCTCTGTTCTGACAGGGATTTTAATTGGCCCGCTGTTTGGCTTTGCGGCATGTTTTATCGGGGATACGCTTGGCTTTATGATTGGTGCGGGCGGGGCGAACGGTTGGACGCCGTGGATTGGCTTGGCAACGGCGATGATGGCGCTTATCGCAGGATTTTTATTCAATGGCTTGCGCTGGAAATTTAAAGGCGCATGGGCGATCAAGCTCGCCTTGATTGGACTAATAACGTTTTTGGTTTGCACGGTAGGAATCAATACGACTGCGATGTATTTTTTATGGTATAGTAAGACCTTTTCTTCGTGGGGTGAGTTTTTGATTTTTCGGCTCCTTTCGCCAATCCAAATTATGAACAACTTGCTCAATTACGGATTATTGTTTGCTGTGCTCCCGACGTTAGGGAAAATAAAGCCTCTAAAAATCAGTATCGATTGAAAAAGGAATTTGAAATTTGATAATCGAATAAAAATTACGAAAAAATCGTCGATATGCCGTTGACGATTTTTTATTATTATGCTATAATAATAAAAGTACGGGGTGTATTCCCGTCGAAAGGAGTTATGAAAAATGAACTTGAATGCTTTATTATTCGAGCCGCCTGGCATTAAAATCGGCGAATTTACAATCTATGCATACGCTTTGATTATCGTATTTGGTATGCTGTCCGCGTTTTTGGTAATTTCGTTGTTGTTTAAGCGCAGAAACATGTCCACGGATTTGTTTATGACCTATTTCATCATCGGCTTGCCGATTGCAATCATAACGACGCGCTTGTTTTATTGTATTACGGACGGACTGCCGATTTCCGAATGGTTTAGCTGGAAATCCATTCGTAGCGGTGGGCTTTCGATTGTCGGGGGAATCATCGGCGGCACGGCGAGTGTTGCGGCGGTTTCCTATTTTAAGAAAGTAAATTTCCTGCGCGTAGGCGATTGCGTGGTCGTCGGTTTGCTGCTGGCGCAATCAATCGGGCGTTGGGGGAATTATGCAAATCAGGAGGTTTACGGCGGCGTCGTAACCAACCCGTCCTTGCAATTTTTCCCGATAGCGGTCTATATCGAAAAAACCGCACAGTACCATTACGCGTTCTTTTTCTATGAAAGCATGGTGACCTTAACGGCGGCGATTTTGATGTTCATCAACGCATGGGTGAACCCCAAAAAGCCGAACGGCGTGAACACCGCTTGCTATTTCATTACCTATGGCTTGGTACGTTCGATTATGGAACCTCTTCGCGATAGCTCGTTTATTTTGGGCCATGGTATTCCTTGGTCACTCGTGCTGTCGTTGACGATGCTTGTCGGCGGACTCGTGCTTCTGTTCTTGGTATTGTATTTCAACAAACAAAAGGAAGGCAAAATCATCGGCTCCTTGAACGGCGATCCCTATGGGATTACGAAATTTATCGGCGATACAAAGGACGAGGTCGCATATTTTAATACGGTGAACATGATGTGCAAAATCTATCCCGATAACTACTCCGAAAAAGAAGAGAAAGCGGAGGATGAAGAAAACGAGGCGCAAGCCGAGGAGAAGGACGAATGAGAAATTTAACGCTATTGACCGACTTATATCAGCTCACTATGGGCTACGGCTTTTTTAAACACGGAAAACATGAGGAAACGGTCACCTTCGATTTGTTTTTCCGTAAGAGAGAAATGATGACGTATTCGATTGCCGCAGGTCTTGAACAGGCAATGGATTATCTTTTGAACTGGCATTTTGACGAGGAGGATATTGCCTATCTTCGAGGCTTAAAGCTCTTCGACGAGGATTTTTTGGAATATCTCAAAAATATGCGTTTCACAGGGGACGTATACGCGGTGAGAGAGGGTGAACCCGTATTCCCGGGCGAGCCCATTTTGACGGTAAAGGCTCCGCTTATCCAAGCGCAGTTTGCGGAAACGGCGCTTTTGAATATCATCAATCACCAGACCTTGATTGCAACAAAATCCTCGAAAATCTGTCGTGCGACGGGCGGCGTTGGCGCGGTAATGGAATTTGGCTTACGCAGAGCGCAGGGCCCCGACGCAGGGATTTACGGTGCGCGCGCGGCGATTATCGGCGGCTGTGCGTCCACCTCGAACGTTATCGCAGGGCAAATGTTCCAAGTACCCGTAGCCGGTACAATGGCGCATAGCTGGGTTATGGATTACCCCACCGAATACGAGGCGTTCCGCGCGTATGCGAATGCATATCCCGATAGCTGTATGCTGCTCGTGGATACCTACGACACCCTTCGAAGCGGTGTTCCCAACGCCATAAAGGTATTCAAAGAGCTGCGCGCAGCAGGGCATGAGCCGAAGGGCATTCGTTTGGATAGCGGCGACCTTGCGTACCTTTCCAAAAAAGCGCGTGCAATGCTCGACGAGGCGGGCTTCCCGAATGCGCTGATTTGTGTTTCGGGGGACCTTGACGAGCGTTTGATTAACTCTTTGTTACAGCAGGGCGCAAGGATTGATAGTTGGGGAATCGGCACGAAGCTCATCACTTCGGAGGACCTGCCGTCGCTTGGCGGTGTGTATAAGCTGTCCTCGGTCATCGACGAAAACGGCGTTGCACAGCCCAAGATTAAGCTTTCGGATAACACGGTGAAAATCACCAACCCAGGCTTTAAAAAACTCTATCGCTTGTACGACCGTGAAAACGGCATGGCGATTGCCGACCTCATTACTTTGCATGATGAAATCGTGGACGATACGCAGCCTTTGACGCTGTTCGACCCCATTGAAACGTGGAAAAAACACGAGGCGGAAAATTTCCGTGTAGAGCCCTTACAGCATACGATTGTAAAGGATGGGAAACTCGTTTACGAGTTCCCTGCGCTTACGGACGTGCGCGCATTCTCCAAGGAACAGCTTTCGAAGTTCTGGGAAGAGTATCTGCGTTTGGACGTACCGCAGCTGTATAAGGTCGACCTTTCTCAAAAGCTGCACGCACTCAAAATCGGTATGATTGACTCGATTCGTCAAAAGAACGCAAAAAAGAAAAAATAAGAATGGGAAAGAGTATGGAAAAGAAAGAACTTGAATTGAAAAAGGATGTGGGCAGGTATTCGTTGAAAGGCTCGAGCCTTTGGGGCGTGCTTCTGTTTTTAATCCTGATTTTCGTGGATATGCTGACGAAATTTTTGGCGGACGCATATTTCTCACAGCCTGACGCGCCGAATGAAATCGTGTTGATTCCCGACTGCATTGTGCTTTGTCAGCACTATAATTCAGGGATTGCGTTTAGCGGATTTGCAGACGCGGATGCTTGGGTAAAGATTGCCATTATCGTCGCTACGGCGGTGGTGATGACGGCGTTTGCGGTGTATTATTTCTGTACGGATAAACGCCGTAGCTGGCTGCGCGTTGCGCTTGTGCTGATTGTCGCAGGCGGCGTTGGTAACCTCATCGACCGTATTTATTATCGGGTTTGGGATCCCACGTCCTTGTTCGGCGTTCGGGATATGGTTTGGCTGAAAATTTTATGGTTTGAATTCGGCGTTTGTAACTTTGCCGATTTCTTTATCGTAGCAGGCGCAATCGTGCTGGTAGCGGCACTCTTCTTTTTCGATAGCGCGGCGATGTTCCCGCTGACCAAAAAATACAAGCAGCTTGCAAAGGAAGAGGCGGAAAGGGAAGAAGCCAGACAGGCTTTGAAAATCAAAAAAGCCGCCGAGAAGGCGCGCGCCGCTGCGGCGGAAAACGAAGCCGCTGAACGCAAGGAGTAAGCTATGGACCGTCGTTTGTTCGTTGCCGAGGAAAACTGTAAACGTCTGGACGTGTTTTTGAGCGATCAGACGGAGGATTTCACGCGCTCGCGGCTCAAAAAGCTAATTGAGGACGGAAACGTTTTCGTCAACGGCAAGCAAACGAAGAAGGCTGGTACGGAAATACGGCTTGGGGACGAGGTGCAAATCGAGATTCCCGACGCGGTGGAATATTCCGTGCGGCCTGAGAATATTCCCATTGAAATTGTTTACGAGGACGGAGATTTTGCGGTGGTGAATAAACCGCAGGGCATGACGGTACACGTTGGAAACGGCAATGAGAGCGGTACGCTCGTCAACGCGCTTTTGTATGCGCTTGACTCGCTGAGTGGTATCGGCGGCGTATTGCGGCCGGGAATTGTGCACCGTATCGACAAGGACACGACGGGGCTTTTGGTCGTTGCGAAGAACGATAAAGCGCACGTGTCGCTCGCGGCGCAGATTGCGCAAAAAACCTGTCGTCGCACCTATTACGCGCTCTTGGAAGGGAACTTAAAAGAGGAAAAAGGCAGGGTTGTTACCGATATCGGCAGACATCCTACCGAGCGTCTGAAAATGTCTGTGCTACCCGAGGGGAAAGGAAAAACGGCGGTCACCGATTTTCAATGCGTGGCGCATTTTGGGGCGGAGTTTACCCTTTGCAGATTCGATTTGCAAACGGGGAGAACGCATCAAATCCGCGTGCATGCAAAGCACCTTGGACATCCCGTAGTAGGAGATCCTGTCTACGGCTACAAGAAACAAAAGGTTAAGGCGGAAGGACAGCTTTTACACGCTGCACGCTTGGAGCTTACCCATCCAAGCACAGGGGAGAGAATGACCTTCAACGCACCCCTGCCTACCGTGTTTTCGGGTATACTGGATAAGCTTTGTAAACAGTACGGCGTAGATAAAGCGTCGTTTTTAGAATTATTTTAAGGAAAGATATGTTGAAGATTTCGAAGATACAACGAAATTCAATCGCAAAAGAACTCGGTTTAGAGGTCGGGGACGAGATTGTTGCATTCGACGGGAATCCCTGCGAGGACGAGCTGGATTATCTCTATTATTGTGAAACGGACGGCTTTTCCATGACCGTTCGGGATAAACGCGGCAAAGGAGAAAACGTCTTAAAGGTCGAGAAAGCGGAGGGGGAGGAGCTTGGACTCTCGTTCGAGAAGAATCCTTGCATACGCACCTGTCATAACCGCTGCGTGTTCTGTTTTGTCGATCAGATGCCCAAGGGCATGCGAGAAAGCCTGTACGTCAAGGACGACGATTACGGCATGAGCTTTTCCTGTGGAAATTTCGTTACTTTGACCAATCTTTCCGATGAGGGGTTAGAGCGTATTATTCGGTTAAAGCTCTCTCCGTTATACGTATCCGTGCATACGATGAATCCCGAGCTGCGCGTAAAGCTTCTTCGAAACCGTTTCGCAGGGAAAATCGTAGAGCAAGTGGATAAGCTTTGTAAAGGCGGTGTGGAGTTACACTGCCAAGCGGTGCTTGTGCCTGGTGAAAACGACGGTGAGGAGCTGGCGTATACGGCGCGGAAGCTCTTTGAATACTACCCTGCCGTGCGCGATCTTGCGTGTGTGCCGACAGGGATTACCAAATACCGCGAGGGACTGTATCCCATTGCCGACGTCGATAAGGCGTACAGCGAGAAACTGTTGGATTTAGTGGATAGCTTGAATCAAGAATTCGGCGTGGATTTCTTGCAGCCTGCGGACGAGTATTTCGTGAAAGCGGAGCGGCCGTTTAAAAGCGCAGCCTTTTACGGCGATTTTGAACAGATTGAAAACGGAATCGGCATGACGACGAAGTTTTTATCGGAAGCCGAAGAGGCACTGTCCGTGCTGATGGAAGAAACGAACGGGAAACCGAAGCTTCGAAAAGCAAAAAAGACACTGATAATCAGTGGCGTCAGTGCGGAAAAAATCAATCGGGATTTGGCGAAAAAATGCGCGGAGCTTGTGGACGGCTTGTCGGTAGAGGTTTTGCCCGTCGTCAATAAATTTTTCGGTTCAACGGTTACCTGTACGGGGCTTTTGACGGGAACGGACATTGCGGCTGCGGTGGAAAATTATAAAAAGCAAGGCGGAAGCTTCGACGAAATTTTATTGCCGTCGAATACGTTAAAGGAGTTTGAGGACGTATTCCTTTGCGGTATGACGTTAAAGGAATTAAAGAAAAGACTCCGTTGCAAGAACATTAAAATTAACAGAGAGGGCGGTTACGGTTTCGTGGGAATTTTGACCGCAAGAGAATAAGTTTTTTAGAAAGGAGGCGATAAGAAATGGCAAACCCCCTGATTGCGTTGGTGGGCAGACCCAACGTAGGTAAAAGTACCTTTTTCAATAAAGTAGCAGGGAGAAAAATCTCCATTACCGAGGACAGACCGGGCGTTACGCGTGACCGTCTGTATACGGATGCGTCTTGGCGCGATAAACATTTTACCATGGTGGATACGGGCGGTATTGAGCTCAAATCCGAGGATATCATGTGGAAAGAAATCGCAAAGCAAGCGGACGTAGCGATTGAAACGGCGGACGTAATTTTATTCTTCACGGACGGCAAAGAGGGATTGCATCCCTCCGATTATGACGTGGCGGATATTTTGCGCCGCAGCAAAAAACCCGTTATTTTGGTCGTGAATAAAATCGATAACTATTCGCCCGAACAGATTTTTGAATTTTATTCCTTGGGGCTTGGCGAGCCGTTTGCAATCTCCGCGGAGCATTCGCAGGGGATCGGCGACGTTTTAGACGAAGCGATTCAGTATTTCCCCGATACGACGGAAGAACCCGTACCCTCTTTAAAAATTGCGGTGGTCGGGAAGCCGAACGCAGGGAAATCCAGCCTTGTTAATAAAATTCTTGGCAGCGAGAGAAGTATCGTTACCCCCATGGCAGGTACGACGCGAGACGCAATCGACACCCTGTTTTATCGTGGGGATAAAGCGTATACGATTATCGATACGGCAGGGATTCGAAAGAAGAAAAACGTAGACGACGACGTGGAATATTACAGCAATATGCGTGCTTTCGACGCCGTGCGCAGAAGCGACGTGTGTCTGCTTGTCGTGGATAGTGCAGAGGGCTTGACCGAGCAGGACGTTAAGATTATCGGTTACGTGCACGAGCAAGGGAAGCCTTCCGTTATCGTTATGAATAAATGGGACCTCATTGAAAAGGACACCCATACCGTCAATCAATTTGAGGAGACCTTGAAAGAGGACTTGAAGTTTATGGATTATTATAAGTCCATTTATATCTCCGCAAAGACGGGGCAAAGGGTGGAAAAGCTGCTTGCGGCGGCGGAAGAGGTATATGCGCATGCGTCCTTCCGCGTACCCACGGGCGAGCTCAACGATCTTATCGGCGATGCGGTGCGTTTGCAGGAACCGCCTTCCTATCAAGGCAGGAGAATGCGTGTATTCTTCTCTTCTCAGGTGGCGGTATGTCCGCCCGTGTTCGTGTTGTTTGTCAACGATGAGGGGCTCTTGCATTTCTCTTATCAACGGTATTTGGAAAACACCATTCGCAGGGCATACGATTTTTCAGGTACGCCCATTAAGGTAACGGTGCGCGAGAAAAAGGACGAGGACTAAATTCTATACGCCGTTTAAGGCGGCGGAACGTATAGGTGGTTTATGAAAGTATTTTACTTTTCGGAAAGCTGGTGGCAATTTGTTTTGCTTGCAATCGGGTGTTATTTGATTGGTTGCTTTAACTTTGCGCGCATGATTTCCCGATTTAAGCATCAAGACATTACGAAGATGGGTAGCGGCAATCCAGGTACGATGAATATGAGCCGTGAGTTCGGCTTAAAAATCGGTTTCCTGACCTTTTTCTGCGATGCGTTGAAGGGGGGGATTCCCGCACTAATCAGCTATTTTATCTATCGAAATTATTTATTTGCAGGTACGGCAATCGTCGTTTCCGATTTCACAAGATATTTTTGTGGGCTCTTCGTAATTATCGGGCATATTTTTCCTGTAACAATGCGGTTTAAAGGTGGGAAAGGCATTGCCTCTACGCTCGGTCTGTTTTGGATGTGTTTGGCTTGCGAAAACCCGTGGCTGCTATTGATTGGATTTGGTGCGCTTTGGCTGATCGTACTGTTTATCTTCCTTACCGAATGGGGTTCGCTCGGTTCACTTTTGGGGGTAACGGGATTCAGTATTTGGCAAATGATTTATTTTGTTTTACGGTATGGATATGCGTTCAACGCGTACACGGTAGCTATCTACATGTTTATTTTGGCAATCAACCTTTTGACGTGGTGTGCACACCATCAAAATTTGAAACGGTTGTTTGCAGGGGAAGAGCATCATACCTCGATTCGAAAATTGGCGAAGAAAAAGAACAAATAATACAAAAATAGATTTGGTGGAAGAACTATGAAAATTATCATCATCGGTTGCGGCAGGGTAGGTAAAAATCTTGCCGAGAAATTGAATGAGGAGGGGCATAAGGTAACGGTCGTCGATATGTCGGCGGCAAAGGTGAACGAGGTTACCGAGCGTTACGACGTTATGGGGGTTGTCGGCAACGGTGCGACGCATACTACCCAACGCGATGCAGGCGTGGCAACCGCCGACCTTTTGATTGCGGTTACGAACTCCGACGAGTTGAATTTGCTTTGCTGTATCGTGGCGAAAAAAGAAGGTAGCTGTCAAACGATTGCGAGAGTTAAAAATCCCGAATATAGCAAGGATACGGCATATTTGAAGGACGAGCTTGGTCTTGCAATGGTGATTAATCCCGAATATGCGGCGGCGGAGGAAATTGCACGTGTTTTGCAATTCCCTGCGGCAATCAAAATAGAGCCTTTCGCAAAAGGTAAGGTCGAGCTTATTAAGTTCCGTTTGCATAAGGACAATGCGCTGATTGGTTTGTCCGTTAAGGAAATGGCGATGCAATATCGCGCTGACGCGCTTGTTTGTACGGTCGAGCGCGGTGAGGAAGCCTATATTGCCAGCGGTGATTTCGTGTTTGAGGAAAGGGACATTGTCTCCATTGTGGCTACCCCGAAAAATGCCAGTGATTTCTTTAAGAAAATCCATTATAAAGGACATTCGATTAAGAATGCGATGGTGGTGGGCGGTGGTACAATCACCCATTACCTTTGCGAGATTTTGCAAAATTCAAGCGTTGGGCTTAAAATTATTGAAAAGGATTTGAAGGTCTGCGAAGAGGTTTGTAGCCGTTGGCAGAAAACGGACGTTATCCACGGCAATGCCACCGATCGGGAATTGCTTTTGGAGGAAGGGATTGCAAAGACGGGCGCGTTTGTTGCGCTTTCGCATGCAGATGAGGAAAATATTCTACTTTCCCTTTTTGCAAAAGAATTTAATCAGGGCAAGCTGATTACGAAAATCAACCGTGAGGATTACGACAGCGTAATCAGCCGTTTGGATTTGGATACGGTCATTTGTCCCATCAATATCACGTCCGATTTAATCGTGCGG
>JAFUMY010000114.1 GCA_017482415.1 Clostridia bacterium | reverse complement strand
ACTTGCTTTCAAGGTTACTTGTGTTTCAAGTACTTTGAAAAATTAACGGAAATTACCTTTCAGTTGCATATTTGTCAAATAAAATCTCATTTCTTTCTTATTCCATTTTTAATCTTCTTTAACCGAGCTACAGCCCGTACCGCCCGCTTTCCGCGCGACAGCTTGTATATAATACCACAAGCCCATTTCAAATGTCAAGCGTTTTTCGACACTTTTTTTAAATTTTTTTCAAAACTTTTTTTCGTGTCCACCCGATGCGCTTCATCACGGTAGCTTGTCTATATTACCATTTTATTGTTGGCTTGTCAACCGTTTTTTAATAATTTTTTGAATTTTTTTCCTATTTTTTCAAAAAATTCCGTTTTTTTCGGTTAATTCGACGCTTTGACAAGGTACAACGTTACCTTTTCGCCATTGACGTCTACTTCCTTTTCAAGATCCGCATTCTCTAAAGCGCCTTCCTGTACCAAAACAGCCAAAACATCCTCCTTGAATGCCCCCGCAGCTAATACAGACTTCGCCTTTCCTTCCGCTATATAATATATAGAGATACGGTCCGTGATTTGATAATCGGCTTCTTTACGCATTGCCTGCACCTTGGAGACGAGTTCTCTTTCGATACCCTCCATGATGAGCTCTTCGGTAAGCGCCGTATTCAAGGCAACCGTAACGCCCTTATCGCTCGCGGAAATGAAGCCCGTCTTACTCTCGGTGAAGATTTGCAAATCCTCTTCTTTGAGTACGACTTCAGAATCGGTGTCGAGAACATATTCCCCACCGCCGCGAACGGCGTCTACCACTTTCTTGCCGTCGCAATTCGCCAAGAACGCAGAAATTGCGCCAAGCTTTTTACCGTACTTGGGGCCAAGCGTTTTTAACTGCGGCTTTAATTTGTAGGAAATAAACTCGCTAGCGTCTTCCGCCGATTTATATTCCTTAATATTCAGCTCATCCAGTGCAATCGCCTTTAAGCCCTCGTCGAGCTCTTCCGCACGAGCGGTAACAACGTACATTTCAGAAAGAGGCTGACGGTTTTTCACGTTGCCTGTGTTACGAGCCGCTCTGCCAAGGTTTACGATATCGAGTACCGTGTCCATTCCCCTTTCGAGCTCAACATCAACAAGCGACGCGTCGTATACGGGGAAATCACAAAGGTGTACCGATTCGGGTGCGTCCTTAAAGAATGCAGGCACGAGGTTCAAGTACATCTGTTCCGCCATGAACGGCGTATAGGGCGCGGTGAGCTTTGCAACCGTTACGAGCACGTGCCAAAGGGTGGTATAAGCCGCCGCCTTGTCCTCTGTCATCTCGCTGCCCCAATATCTGTCTCTGCCGCGGCGTACGTACCAGTTGGAAAGGATATCCGAGAAGTCCTGTAACGCGCGCGCGCTATCTATAATATTATATACATTCAAATTCTTGTCTACGTAATCGATGAGCGTGTTCAGCTTGGACAGAATCCATTTATCCATTAAGGAGAGCTTACATTTCGACAAATCGTATTCCGCGGGGTTGTAACCGTCGACGTCTGCATACAGACAGAAGAACGCATAGGTATTCCAGAGCGTACCCATATACTTTCTCTGTGCTTCGCTGACCGCCTCGGGATAGAAACGGGAAGGAAGCCAAGGCGCGGACGAGGTATAGAAATACCAACGTACCGCATCTGCACCCTGTTTGTCGAGCACCGTCCAAGGGTCAACAACGTTTCCTTTATGCTTCGACATCTTGATGCCGTTCTTATCATTGACGTGACCGAGCACGATACAGTTTCTGAACGGTGCTTTATCGAACAGCAACGTGGAAATTACGAGCAAAGTATAGAACCAACCGCGCGTTTGGTCCACTGCCTCGGAAATGAAATCCGCAGGGAAGGTCTGTTCAAAGACCTCTTTGTTTTCAAACGGGTAATGGTACTGTGCAAACGGCATGGAGCCAGAGTCGAACCAGCAATCGATAACCTCAGGCGTGCGCTCCATCTTACCGCCGCACTTTGCGCATTTGCAGGTCAAGCCGTCCAAATACGGGCGATGCAATTCAATGTCTTTGGGCGCGCCGCATTTTTCAACGAGCTCCGCGCGGGAACCGATAACGTCGATTTCGCCGCAGTCCGCGCATACCCATACGGGCAACGGAGTACCCCAATAACGATCACGCGAGAGCCCCCAGTCGATTACGTTTTCAAGGAAGTTGCCCATACGGCCTTCCTTAATCGTATCGGGCATCCAATTTACCGAACGATTTGCCGCAATCAATCTGTCCTTGATTGCAGTTACCTTGATAAACCAGCTCGAACGAGCGTAATAGATAAGCGGCGTATCGCAGCGCCAGCAGAAAGGATAGCTGTGCAATACTTCAAGCGTTTTCAAAAGCAGTCCACGAGCCTTTAAATCCTTGACGACAAGCGGGTCTGCCGCTTGCGCGCCGATGCCCGTAAACTCGCCGCAGCCAACGGGGAACTTTCCGTCCTCACCGATAAGCTGGACTACGGGCAAGCCGTAGCGTTTACCGACCTTGTAGTCGTCTTCACCAAATGCAGGCGCGATGTGTACGACACCCGTACCGTCGGAAAGGGTAACGTAATCGTCACAAGTAACGTAATGGGATTTTTCGCGGTAATTAAATTTCTCTTTTCCGAAAGGATAGAGAGCTTCATATTCGGTATACTCGTATTCCGTACCCTTTTTCACGGACAGAACTTTATAGCCCTCTTCGCCGAGAACGCTCTTTAAAAGTCCTTCCGCAAGCACGTATTTCTCGCCGCTTTCGTCCATTTCAACCATGACGTAATCATACGCAGGATTCATACAGAGCGCAACGTTTGAGGGCAACGTCCAAGGCGTCGTCGTCCATGCGAGAATGTAGGTGTTTTCCGCATTCTTGACTTTGAATTTTACGAACGCGGTCATCTGTTTTACGTCCTTATAGCCCTGCGCAACCTCATGCGAGGAAAGCGCCGTTCCACAACGGGGGCAATAGGGTACGATTTTGTGACCTTTATAAAGCAGACCTTTTTTATGAATTTCTTTGAGTGCCCACCATTCCGATTCAATATAATCGTCGTGATAGGTAACGTAAGGGTTGTCCATGTCACACCAGT
>JAFUMY010000113.1 GCA_017482415.1 Clostridia bacterium | reverse complement strand
TTGTTAATAAGACATGAGAAACACGTTTTTAAAGATAGTACAATAAAAACTACCACCGCAATTAGGGCAAAAATACCTGCCTCACTTAATGAATCCAAGTATAAATCATGTGCGTAATCCTGCACTACGCCAAATATTTTACCTCCTCCAAAGGGATATTTAAACATTAAGGAAATATATTGTAATTTATTACTTAACCGCGGATCCTGCCCTACATCAATCACCTTATTGTCGCCAAAAAAACGTTGAAATAAATTGGACTCTATAATTAATGTCCGAATACCAAAAATATCAAACAGCAAAACAAGTAAAACGCAAACAATGAAACTGCTACCCCCGATGATTACCCGTATCTTCCATTTCTTCGAAGGAATGGTAAACAACATATAGCTGAAAGCAATTACCGTCGTCAAGGCGAGTAAAAGAATCAAAGTACGCCCTGCTAACATTAAATTATAATACAAAACAATAATCAACGCCAAAACACACAACAACTTATACAAAATGTGATTTGGAGAAAATAAAACAGCAATACAAATTCCCACGCAAAAACAAGCCAAGACAGCTTGCCCCGTTGCACTTGCGATCTGTCCTGTCCATATATCAATAGGATTTCTCCCACTCGTATTTATATTGTTAATTAAATTTAATACTATATGCATTAAAAGTCCAATTGAAATTACAACAATACATTCTACAATACGAATAATAGAATCTCCATTATTCTGATTACATTTACTTACATGCCAATAACCAAGCAAAAATGTAATCGCTGGAAGAATAAATTTTATTATAGTGGTTATTCCATGATTAAAAAGCGGCACAAAAACTATATATGCAACTCCAAAAATAAATAAGCACCAAAACTCCAATGGTATATTTTTTTTTCGATCGATAGAAAACAGACAAAAAATAAGTGCACCAAATAAAAACACATAGAGCTGATTAAATGCATTCATTGCACTCAAAAGAAGGAGTAACAACATAGCATACTCTATAATGGCTTCTCTCTTTGACTTCACACATCGTAAAGTACGTATTTTTGTTGTATTGATATTTTTAATCTCTTTCATTCCTTGCTTCCTGTAAAAATGTAATCAACCGCTCCGCTTGTATTGTACCGTTTTTATTTTCTGCTACAAACACTCTTGCTTTTTCACCCTTTTCCGCCAAACAGGTATAGTCTTGAGAAAAAATCTTTCTCAGTTCTTCCGCAAGTTCCCCGCCAGTTTCCCCCGTAACGTAGTTGAGGTACTCGTCGTATTCATCGGGAACACCCTCTAATTTATACATAATAACGGGCTTCCCTGTCATCATATATTCAACGGTTTTCGAAGGAAACGAATATTTTGTAAATCCACCGTTTGGACGGCGTGGATTGATTAAAAAATCACATTCATTTTGTAATTCAGCGACTCGCTCTGCTTTAACAAATCCAAAATACTTGATATTTGAATATTTTTGGCTCATTTCCTGTAAATAGTCACTTGCATTGCCGCCGCCGCAGACCCAAAGCTCTGCCTCGGGCAACAAGGCGAATGCATCTGCCAATTCTATAAGGCCAAAATCTTTACCAACTCCACCCGCATATAAGCAAACATTTTTCGACGTTTCATTGCGCTTTCCCGCTATTTGGGAGCCGTTCGCTATACACTCCATAATCTCCACGGGGCGATCGCCTACCTCTAACGATTCAGCTAAATATTTCGTCAAGAGAATAAATTTGTCAAAATTCTTCGTCAAAGCCACCAAACGATTGCCGCGTTTTATCACCTTTGGCGTCATAAACTTTTCAAAATCCCCTCTACCGGGAACAGGATCGGTTTGAATTAAAGTAACAGACAGCTTTGAATACCGTTTTTTAAGCTTATTTACTACTTTTAAATAAGGTTCATACAAGCTGTAAATAACAATATGAGTTTCTTCGTTTTTATCGATTTTGTTCTTCAATAACCGTTTAAGTTTCCATTTCTGAATCCAATGCTTGATAACAGGCAAATTTAAATATCCTATTTGCAAGCCGTTTTCAGCCCACTTATAACGCTTAGAAAAAAGTTTTTTATAGTTTACAGGAAAACTTCCTGTGGGAGGAATATTGACTGTAAAAAATTCTACGTTTTTACAGTTTTCAAGCCCGTCTAATAAATTTCTTTGATATTTATGCGGAGCCATTAAAACTCGTTTGGACGCACAATAAGCTTCCTGCAACGATTCTTCACAAAAAAACAACCCCAAAAAAATAAGTTTCATTAGTGATACACCTCTTCTATTAGCTCAATAAACCGAACGTTTTTATCAAAGTCTTGCGCTCGTCTTTCACATTCGATTTTTGAATAAGGTGCATTTTCACAAATGCGTTGCACCTCTTTTCGTACCCCTTCTATATCGCCACGATCAACAACTACACCGCAGGTCTCATCGACTGTTTCCGGGCTACCACCCGTTCGATACGTAACAACAGGTGTACCACAAGCAAGTGCTTCTATATTTGTCAGCCCTAATGTTTCCTCAGCTGTCAAATTCACAAATACGTCCGCCGCCGTGTAAAGCTCGACCAATTCTTTTATGCTATTCGTGCGTTCGATTCCCAACACCGTTTCAGGCAAAGCTTCCATTTCCGTTTTTGTTAAACCGACAAGTACGATTTGATAGGTTTTATCAAGCTTATTGGAAAGGGTTATAAAATCTTCTAAGCCTTTACGGTTTGCCCATGCCGTCGCAACACCTAAAACTATTTTTTTATCCACTAAGCCGTATTGCGCCCGAACATCGCTTTCCATGGGTTTGAATACAGCCAAATCAATTCCATTATAAACAACTTTTACGGGATATTCTTTTAAAAAGGATTGTTTCACCAAATCAGCCAACCACTTAGACGGCGTAACAATCGTCATATCCTTTAAGCCTGTAAAAAGAGCTTTCTTTTTCTCGTAATTTTGTTTCGAGTGGTCGAACAGCAAACTGGAAGGATAACGTTTTTTTTGCGGACAGTTAAAACATCCCGTCTGCCATTTTTGACAGTTTATGTAATCAAAATGCGCACAATGCCCCGTAAACGCCCAGCAATCATGCAAGGTCCACACCACTTTTTTATTCGCTTTTTTTAAATAATCAAACAATATGCCCAGATGCAAATAATATCCGTGCAAATTATGTAAATGTATTACGTCGGGATTGTATTCTTCCACCCATTTCAAAAATTTCTTCGTAGCTTTTTTGGAATGAAATCCCGCCGAATCAAAAATTCTAGAAAGCCCTGCATGAATTTTAACGTCCGTATTAGAACCAATTCTAACGGCGTATTTTTGATATTTTTCAGGAACGGTTTCCCTGCCGTATGCAATTTTACACTCGTGCCCTTGCGCCGTTAATAAATCCGCAATATCCGTGCAAATTCTGCCCGTACTACGAATTCCGCAAACGGAATTTATCATTAAAACTTTCATGCTTGTACTTCCGTGAAATTTTCTATTAGCGTGTCCATAAACTGCCGTTTGGTGAAATGCTGCTTGTAATATTCCAATGCATTTTCACCAAGCTCTGCCGATTTTCCGTTCTTGCAATCCGCATAGAATTTGCGCACGTTTTCTTCAAGCGCCGACATGTCTTCCGCTTCACCGCAATAGCCGCACCCTGCCGCTTCGATAATTCGCTGCGTTTCACCGCCCGTCGCCCCAAGAATGGGCTTTCCTGCCGCCATATACGTTTGTACTTTCCCCGGCAGCGTTCCTTTTACAACGGAATCGTTCATCAGCGATACGAGCATACCATCCGCTTTTTTATAATATTCTGGCATCTCTTCAACGGGCTTTCTGCCATAGAAGAATATGCAGTCTGTCAAATTTTCCGATTCAACCATCGCTTTGCAATGCTCAAGCTCAGATCCCTCGCCTACAATATGCCAACGAAGATCGGATAAATCCCTCGTGCGTTTCGCCGTCTCCAATAGCGTCTGTATACTCTGCGCCACGCCAACGTTTCCTGCAAATAAAAGGTCCACCGTTTCATTGGGCTCTTTCTTGCAAAGCTCCGCAGCAAACAAATCCTCCGCATACTGGGGTACGTATTCAATGCGCTCGTCTTCGATATTGAATTCCGTCTTTAAATACTCTCTAAATCCCGCAGACGTAATCAACAATTTATCCGCTTGGGTATAGATTTTTTTGGACACCTTATGATAGTGCTTGTATAAAAAACTGCCTTTTTTAACACCGCCAGCCGCCAAGCTTTCAGGCCAAAGATCCATGCAATACAAAACAAGCTTTTTCTTGTGTTTTTTCTTATATGCAACCGCGCCAGCCGACATCATAATCGGGGAAAGCTGGTTCGCAAATACTACGTCAAACTCCTCCTTGAGCTTCTTTGCGTAGCGTTTCGAAGAGATTGCAAAGCTGTAATAATTAAGAAAACGGAACAAAATCCCAGACCGTCTACCAATTTCAAAGCAACGGTGGATTTTGACTCCGTTTAAAATTTCATCTTTTTTCTTACCTTTTTCGTAGCCAGGATAAATTTTACCCATAGGATAATTAGGCGTACCCGTGATTACGGTCACCTCATGTCCTTCCTGTACAAGAGCCTCACAAATATCCGTCAGGCGAAACGGCTCTGGGTAATAATGCTGACACACTACCAAAATCTTCATACAACTTTTTCCTTGATGCCCATCAAGCGGTTTCTTCCGCGGTTTGCGCTTGCTTTTGAGCCTCCGAAAGCATTTCCGTGAGCTCAAGATTTGACGAAGCGGTTTCAAGTGCTGCGACACCCTCGGCTTCTGCCTTTCTTTCAAGCTCAGCAATCATCTTTTCGTCTTCTTCATTGATTAAAATCTCTTTCTGAACTTCTTCACCGCCCTCGGCAACATCATCCTGCTTTAAGACTTTGAAAATCGTTTTAACGAAAATTTTAATATCTCCCCAAAACGTAATTTTATTCGCATAAATACCGTCGATTTCCGCCTTTAAATGCATGTCGGTTAGATTATCACGCGCCTGCACCTGCGCAAGTCCCGTGAGACCGGGACGAACTTTATCCGCACCAAACTGCTTTCTATAATTTAACAGCTCCTCTTCTTTTAAAACAACGGGACGCGGACCAATAATAGACATCGTTCCAATAAGAATACAGAACATTTGCGGAAGTTCATCCAAACTGGTTTTACGAAGAAAATGCCCGACTTTTGTAATGTTATTACCCTGAAGATCACGCGTTGCTACGTCGCTAGGCGCATCAATTCTCATGCTTCTGAACTTGAATAATCTAAACGGCTTTCCGTTTCTTCCGCTGCGGATTTGTGAAAAAATAGCAGGCCCTTTACTATCGCATTTGACGGCAATAGCAATGATAATCATCGGTATCGCCAATACGATAATTCCAATTAAGCTTAATAGAATATCCAAACATCTCTTGAAAAAATATCTATACATAAAGTTCCTCTTATCAACACCTAATAATCCAATATTGCATTACGCTTACCACAGCGACACAGTTATATATAAAATATATAAACAGTCTTTATCCACACCATTATATCATCATTTCTTACTGTTGTCAATACCTTTTTCGCTTTTATTCGTCATATTTCAGCATAATTGTGTTCATCGCATACATGCTATCGGTATTTTACAAAAAACGTATGTGCTGTCGGCAAAAAAAGATTCTTCACACCTCTTTTAATATATTGACAAACGCCGATATTTGTGCTAAACTTAAAAAAAACAAGGAGATCCTTTTATGTTAAAGAACGTTCCTAAAATCGTAAGCCCCTCCCTTTTAAAGGTTTTATGTGAAATGGGTCATGGCGATGAAATCGTTATTGCCGATGGTAACTTTCCTGCTGAAAATTACGGTCAGCGCGTAATCCGCGCAGACGGCCTCGGCGGCGAAGAAATGCTTGACGCCGTACTTTCTTTAATCCCGTTAGATACGTATGCTACCGAGAATTTTCTCTTAATGCAAACCACCAACGGCGACCCTATCCCGACCATTTGGGATAAATATTTTGCAATCGCTAAAAAACACGATGACAACCTGCGTGCAGGCAACCTTGAACGCTTCGAATTCTATGAAAGAGCAAAAAAAGCCTATGCTGTTATTGCAACAGGTGAAGGTGCCGTTTACGCAAATATTATTATCAAAAAAGGCGTCATTAAATAATCCCCCTTTAATAAAATCCAAAAGCCTCTCACGTGAGAGGCTTTTTTGTTTGCATACCTGCCCCCTACGTTTAATTTTCATCGCGTACATGGTATGGGTATTTTACTGTTGATTTTATACCTGCCGCTACTCATTTCCTAATTAGTGCGGTGTGTTTTGTTGAAAAGTTGAGCACCCCGCGCGGGGGCAAGCGCCATTCGCCGCCGCTCATATTCCCGACTACTGCGGCGATAAATATTATATAAGGAAAGCAAGAAAAAGGCTTTCGCCTTGGAACAAGGCAAAAAAATAGCCTCGCTGTTATAGACGTAAGCTTGCTTGCGGATATAATAATGAGGCTATTTTTTGTATAACGTGCTAACTGCGAGAAATACTTTTTCGTATGCTTTCAGCTTCGCCGTCGGCGTAAGACTTATTTACCTCCGCTTGCCAATTCACCATCACGGCTTAGCGGCAGAAGAATGTATCTATGCCAAGCGAAACAAAAAGCACGTCTTTGCTTGCAAAGACAAAAAAAGGAGAAACTTTTTAGAGAAGATTTGCTTGCATATCTAATCTAAAAAGAGTTCGCTTTGTATAAGGCGCAATATGCGCCGTGCTTTTTGTTGGTAGCTTGAGCACCCCGCGCGGGGGAAAGCGCCATTCGCCGCCGCTTTTCAAACG